>CAZYWY010000184.1:0-4972 GCA_964651605.1 uncultured Pirellulales bacterium
CCATGACGATGAACTTCTTGATAAAATTGAGGCTGGAGAACAATTCAGAGAAGAAGAACTTACTCCCGGTCAGATGTATCCCATTTGCGACATGCAACGTCTTGTTAAGAAGATTGTAGTAGCACAGGGTGCATCAGACATGTTCATTCAAGATTTGCGAGGTGTTTGTGCTGCTTTCAAGATGCGCTGGCTCGGAAACCTCATTGAGCGTTCGTATTCTGATCGAATGTGGGATTCTTACACCAAATAGTACAAATGCACATAATAAAAAAGCGACGGCGGGGGTTTATTTCCGGCGTCGCTTTGGTTATATGCTAAACTATCCCCTATCCCCTTTTTTTATTATAAGTGTTCGTGAAAACCGTAATTTTGTCATCTCTGAAAGCGTGTTGAGAGTCAACAATATTTTATTTTCTTTTTCATATTTTTCTATCTGTTATTAAACAGTATCGGCAACCGGATTTTCGCCGTAGTCCGTTTTCGCCGCCTTCACAAAATCATGGCGGCGAAAGAAAGGCGAAGGCGAAAATCTATTCGCCGAATCCGAAAGAGCCGACCTTTCGTCCTAATTTTATGTGGCTTCGTACCAAGTCATCTCTACGCCGTCTATAGCGGCATGAATATCTTTGGCGGGCATGTCGCATTCATTGCGCGAGCCTTATAGACTCATGACAAGTTCGCGCTTATGTCCGCCTGGACGAAACCTCGTTCCTTATAACCTTCTTTTCTGCTCAATATCCAGTACACTGCCTCTGCAAGATGCCTGGAAACCGCACCAACAGCCTTGGCGTGACCTTTACGGGAGCGAACCCTTTTGTAAAGCATACTTACATGACGGGTAGGAAACCGCTTGCTATTAACAGCTATTGAATTGCCTGCCTCACTGAATGCCCACTTGAGGTAATGATTCGTATCCGGCCTTAAACGCCCGTAACGAACCTTGTCCCCGCTGGCGTGAACACGAGGGGTCGTGCCGCTGTATGATGCAAGCTGTTCCGGACAGATGAACCTGCCGACATCTCCTATCTCCAGTGTAATCACCACTGCCAGTATAAATCCTATCCCAGGTACTGTCTGTAATAGCTTTACATCATCTGTCTGCTCAAATACTTCTTTCATACGCTTCTCAATCTTGCGAATTTCAATCTCTACCGAATCCAGCTGAGCAAGCAAACAACGCGTTGTATAGACTATATGCGGCGGCAGCTTGTTTAAGCTAAGCTCTATCTGCAGACGGCCGCGACTGCCGAATATATCGCTGATATCTTCAAAATCGGTCTGTAAGCCGTATTTATCCATAGCTGAATGTATCCGGTTTTTGAGTCTGGTTCGCGTACAACAAAAAACCATACGTGTACGCGGCAGCTCGCGTTTATCACGCAAATCACCAGGGGGAATCCATACCGCAGGAAGCGTGCCGGTACGCTGCAGTTTATTCAGTCCCCGTACATCCAGCTTGTCTGTTTTATTAACACAACCTAACATTAATTTAGCCTTACGAGCATGTACCAACCTTGGCTTGAAACCAGCCTGCTCAATCTCATCTACAATCCAATACCAGTTGCCGATGGTTTCGATGGCCACAGGCGAACCTCTTTGATAGTTGGAAAGAAACTGCCTGATTTCTCCTTTTCGATGTTCGATTCGTTGTTCTTTGAGTATTTTTCCATCTTTACTTTCCACTGACGCCAGGGTATAGCGTTTGTGAGAATCAAATGCTATAATCTGCATACGCGTGTCTCCTTTCTGCGGCTGAGCGCCGCGTTAAAGTTTTGATATCGGGTATTGTACCCAACACCAAAGAGACACGCTTTCATATAATCATTGCGAGGAGCGTAGCGACGAAGCAATCTTCCCTGCTAAGATTTTAGATTGCCACGGCCTTCGGCCTCGCAATGACAAACGGCAACATTTAACCGGCTACAATCCTGTAAATTTCCTCAAGCGACAAAGGCTGGACTTCAACCTCACAACCGAGAGCCTCGCCCTGCTGTTCAATCGACTCTGGCGACGTATCACGAAGCGTCAGAAGCGCCTGGCCGTCACTGCGCTGCGACTGAATTATATTGGCAAAAGGCAGACTGGCCGGCAGCTTGCCGCCGACAGCGCTAAGCCGAACCCGGCAGTATTTCTCCAGCAAATCATCGAAGCTGCTGTCGCAGATGATTTGGCCTTTCTTCATAATCACCGCACGGTCGATTACCTTCTCGATATCACTTAGTATATGTGATGAGATAATAATAGTGCGTTTTTCATCTTGAATCATCTCCAGAATCAGATTGAGAAAATTCGCACGGGCAATAGGGTCAAGAGCAGCGGCAGGCTCATCGAGAATCAGCAACTCCGGCTCAAATCCTATTGCCAGAAGAATAGCCAGTTTCTGTCTTTCTCCCGGCGACAGCGCTCCAACCCGTGCATCGGTTGCAACGTCAAATTCTGCGATATAACGCTGCTCAAGCTCATTATTCCAAGCCGGATAATACGCAGCCACATACCGGATAAGCTGCTTGACTTTCATCCAGTCCAGAAGCTCGCCCTCCTGATGCACATAACCGATTCGGGCAAGCTCGGCAGGACTGAGCTTCGCCGCATCGCAGCCGAATGTCACGCACTGGCCAAAATCCGGCAGATACAATCCGATGATGTGCCGCAACAAAGTGCTTTTGCCCGCCCCGTTGGCGCCGAGCAGCCCTGTTATACCACTCGCAGGCACATCGAGCTCAACCTGCTCCAGAGCGTTCGTCTTCCCAAATTTTTTGCACAAGCCTTTGACTTGAATTATTGGTTCTTCGCTATTCATTGGTTCTGTCCCTTTCTTCCCGCGTTTTTGAATTATATTTTTTATATAATCGTATTAGCATAGTTCTGATTTGTTCTTCGGGCAGGCCAAACTGGACGGCAGCTATCGCAGCCTGCTTTAAAAATTCCTCAATAATCGCAGTCTGTGTGTGGACTTTATGGTCTTTCGGCAATCGTGCAACGAACAGTCCGACCCCCCTGCGTCGCTCGACCAACCCCTCTGCCTCGAGCAAAGTGTAAGCCTTGCTGATTGTCATCGGATTGACAGCGAGCCTTGTTGCAAGCTCGCGTACTGAGACAAGCTGCTGCCCCTCGACGAGCTGCCCGGCCATTATCTGATGCCGAATCTGCTCGATGAGCTGTCGGTAAATCGGAACGCCGTTATGATAATCTATTTCAAGCAACATAATTCTATCCATACACTGTATTACTGTATTACTACCATAATACAGTATATCCACAAAAAAACCTTATGCAACAAAAAAATAAAAATAATTTTCTGCTAAAGTGAACGACCCTCAGCACATACATCCACAACCTGTTTTGCCGCAGGGAATTTTCCTAAAAAAAATCCCGCAATATCTCAACCAATACGCTTTATAACGGCGATTTCGTCGCAGCTCTGCTGCTTGGGGCATCTGGCACAATCGCTCCAGACCTTCATCGGCAAAGCCCCTTTTTCAACAATTTTAAAGCCGTTCTTTACAAAAAACTTCGGCTCCATCGTAAGGGCAATAACCTTTGGCACGCCGAGCTTTTCTGCCTGCTCCAGAGCAGCAATGACCAGCTTTGTACCGACTCCCTCGCCCTGATTTCCCTCTTTGACAGCCAGGGATTTTATTTCCGCCAGGTCCGCCCAGATAACCTCGATTGCACAACAGCCGACCACCGCCCTGCCCTGTTGTGCCACCAGAAAAGTCTGCAAGTTTTCATATATATCAGCCAGCGAACGGAACAACATCCTGTCCTGCTCTGCATAAGTAGATATCAGAGAATGAATAACTTTGGCATCGGATACTTTTGCAATGCGTACTTTCATAAGCTATCAGTATAATCATTTACAGGGATTTGGCCAGCGAATAATCATTCCTGCTGTGGGAATAAACGAATCCTGCCTTTTATTTATATCTGTATGTATTGCTTGGGCTGAAGGTTGGTTTCCATCGTCCATACTGTGGCCCGGCCATTTTTCAGCCGGCAGCATCCCAGACAATCATAGCCATATTGCTCAACAACCGGCTTAAGGAAAGTAAAGGCCTCAACAATTTGCTTTTTCAGGTCCAAATCATCGAGCAATTCAACCTTACCTTCTACTCTAAGCTGCTGTCCCTGCTGCTGGTTGAAAAAGCACAACTCAACAGCCTGATTATCCTGTAATTGTTTGTACAGGTCTTTCGCCTTGCCGGTAACAAAGATAATGCCGTTTTCACTGGAGCGAAAAAGCATCATCATACGAACGTGGGGCTTATTTCCTTCAACAGTGGCTAAGCTGCAAACAGGATTTTTCGCCGCAAACTCGAAAACTTCTTTTCTATTCATAATCAGACTCCTATATTTTGCGTTTATTTCCCGATTTTTTCTTTGCCGTTCATATATGGACGCAGGACCTTAGGCACGGTTATCGAGCCGTCGGCGTTCTGGTACAATTCGAGGATAGGTATAAGAATTCGGGGCGAGGCAATTACAGTATTGTTAAGTGTATGGCAGAACAGATTCTTTTTGCTCTGCGGGTCTTTGTAACGAAGGTTCATACGCCGGGCCTGGAATTCGTAGAATTTGCTTGCGCTGTGAGTCTCGCAATAATTACCTCGCGAAGGCATCCATGTCTCGATGTCGAACTTTTTCGCCTGGCCTCTGCCGAGGTCGCCCGTACAAACATTTACAATGCGATAAGGCAGCTCCAAAGCCTGCAAAACCGCTTCGGAGTTGGCTAAAATTTCATCGTGATATTTGTTGCTTTCCTCAATGCTGTTGTGACATATAACGACCTGCTCGACCTTGTCGAACTGATGGATTCTATACAAGCCGTATGTATCTTTTCCTGCTGCGCCGGCCTCGCGGCGGAAGCAGCTCGACAAGCCTGCAAATTTTAGAGGCAGTTCATCGGCATCCAAGATTTCGCCCATCCGGTAGGCGGTTAGCGGCACTTCGGCGGTACCTGCCAAATTAAGCT
>CAZYWY010000185.1:0-4970 GCA_964651605.1 uncultured Pirellulales bacterium
CTTTAAACCGTCTCTCATAATCCTGTGCCCGTCAGCCAGTAAAACTCTGATTTTCCCGTTACCTTCCACCTTATACCCCCATAATTAAAATATACCGAGCAGGTCTGTGCCGATATAAATTTGCAGGTTCTTATGCTCTGGCCTTTTCTAGTTTTGCCTTTAGCATTTGTCCCAATTCGACAACATCGAAAGGTTTTGTAAGATAATCATCCGCTCCTTCATACAATGCCCTTCCGACCTCACCCATCATACTCTTGGCTGTCAGCATAAAAACCGGTATATCTTTCGTGGCTTCGTCGTGCTTCAGCTCCGAAAGTACCTGCAGGCCGTCCATTTCCGGCATCATCCAGTCAAGCAGAATCAAATCCGGCTTAATCTCCCGTACCATACGCAGACCTGTCTTGCCCTCCTCCGCAAGATGCACCTCAAATCCGTCAAACTCCAGATTATATTTTAGCACCGCCCGGATACGCTCTTCATCTTCAATAACCAGAATTTTGATATGTTCATCCATAATACTGCCCCCATCTTTGCAAGTTCAACCAAAAAACAGAAAAACAAGAGTATTGTTACGTTATTCTTTGGTTTTATACGCTCCCAAACCAGCTTCAAACCGGCCTGAAAACCCCCATAAACTGAAAAAACGCTAACTATTATTGTAATCGGCAATATCGCCGGATTTAATTAACAAAATATAGGACGAGCAACAGTATTTTGTTATACTATACGATTATGACCTATCGCTTATGATGCAATAAATACGGATTTATGTGTGTACTAAGGAAAAAACGATGCAATTTACCAAAATGCACGCTCTGGGCAACGATTATGTCTATGTCGATTGCTTCAAAGAAACTATCGAACAACCTGCCCTGCTGGCTCAGGTCATAAGCGACCGGCACAAAGGCATCGGCGCAGATGGCCTGATTCTGCTCGGGCCATCGAAAACCGCAGATGTGAAAATGCGAATATTCAACGCCGACGGCTCGGAGGCGGAGATGTGCGGTAACGGCATCAGATGCGTCGCCAAATATACCTATGAACACAAATTAGCCAAAACAGGCGGCACATTTAACGTTCGAGGCCAGCGGTCATTCCCTGCCTCACTAAATATTGAAACCGGCAACGGCATATTAAAAGTCGGACTTTTAACAGATGATAAAAATCTGGTGCGGGAAGTCTGTGTCAATATGGGTCAGCCGATTCTGACACCGAAAGACATCCCTGTCAATTTACCCGGCAAGAACGTCCTCGAACAGCCTATTGAGGTATCGGGACAGAATCTGCTGGTAAGTTGCGTTTCGATGGGCAATCCCCACGCTGTTTTTTTCTGCAATGATGTCGAAGCAATCGACCTGGCTAAGTTGGGTCCGGCTATTGAAAATCACACCCTGTTCCCTAAGCGAATCAATGTGCATTTTGTCCAGATTAAAAGTCGAAGTGAATTTAAGATGCGTACCTGGGAACGCGGCAGCGGCATCACAATGGCCTGCGGCACTGGCGCCTGTGCCTGTGCTGTAGCATCTATACTTACCAATAGACAGGAACGTTCCTGCACTGCATTTCTGCCAGGCGGCAGTTTAAGCCTGTTCTGGTCCGAGCTTGACAACTGTGTATATATGGCCGGCCCCGCCGTTGAAGTTTTCCACGGCATCTGGGAACAAAATTTAAATCTCGAATAAATTCTCGGATAAACTGTGATTCTTGTTTCGTAAATTACTCATTGACAGGTAAATTATCAACGGTATATTTCCTTCATAGGAGTTCCTATGGACGAACGGTCACATGAATGGTTAAAGCAGGCCGATTATGACATCGACACGGCGGAGTATATGTTTTCCGGCGGGAAATTTTTCTATGCTGTCTTTATGTGCCATTTATCCGTAGAAAAAGCACTCAAAGGTCTTTATCAGCAGCGTCTGAAAGAAACCCCGCCTAAGACGCACAATCTTGTTTATCTGCTGAAGAAAATTGACCTTAAACCGTCTGAAAAGACAGGAAAATTTATCGTCAAACTCAACGAAGCCAGCGTAGCTACAAGATACCCAGAGGATATAGAAAAGCTGCAGGGGCAATATACAATAGACGACGTGAAAAACATTCTGGTTGAAAGCAGGAAAGTACTCGAATGGATAAAAGGGCAGTTTTAGAAATAATATCGGCTTTTAGGAAAGCCCTTGTATCTAAGGGAATAAAGGTGGATAAACTCGTCCTGTTTGGCTCTTATGCCACAGGAAAACATCGGGAAGATAGTGATATAGATTTAGTAGTAATTTCGCGGGATTTCGAAAATAAAAGTTATTGGGAAAGAATCGACATACTGTCGGATACAATTTTCGCTCTTTTTGAGCCGATAGAGGCTACTGCTTTTACACCTGATGAATGGCAAAGCCGCAAGTCGCTTATCGCCGATTTTGCCCAAAATGGCGAGGTGATTTATGGGTAGCTGGTTATTACTACGAATGCGGTTTGTAGATTTGCAAATTTTTAAACTGGTTGCTAAGACATTTATTCCTATAGTTTCCACATTTTTAATAAAGCTCATACAGGTCGGACTTTTGAAATCTATCCTTCAAATCACCGGAAACATTTTTAACTAACTCCACAAACCAAACTTTGGCAAGAGGACTGACATAGACCTTTTCAATCAACTTAGCTGGGTCTATTGGTATAGGGATACCTTCAACACGCTCTTTCTTTAGTTTTTCCAAATGTGCTTCATTTCTGAGGCACTTTTCTTTTATTTCTTTATCAAATCCTTGATAGATGAATGCTCGCAGTTCTTCTTCATGTTTAAATGATGGTCGCTTATAAATAATTTTCGCTCGACTCAAAACTGAAAACAATCTACCCTCAGGAGGATTTCCAGTTGGTTCTCCTGCATCCTCATCATATTTTACCTTGGATATACGAATTCCATCCTGCGGCCATTTATTTTTAATTTCGGATTCAAATTTTCCAAAAGTTGTTTGTATTGCGATTGTCTCATATTTGTTTTCAGAGTATAGCTTCCATAATGCGGCAGATTGATGTTCATTTATGTGCCAACAATTCAAGTAAACAAAAAGACGCTCAAAAGTATTAACTTTACTCATCCATTCTTTACCTTCCAGAGGTGCAGGTGATAATTGTTTATATGCATCAATCAAAAATTGCATCCAACTACAATCATATGGGTCTTCTAATTTGTCTGCTCTGGTAAAATATAATGTGTTTGTGGTTAGCATATCGACATATTTTGAAAAATCCATATATCGCCAAATTTTTTGATTATTATCCAGGGTTTCAATTGGAATTTCATCTTTTAAATCTGGTGGCATCATATCTATTTCCTAAATAAGACAAAACCATACCTTCCTGCCATTAGAAGACATTATATTATTGAACGAAAAAAGAAAACAAGCAATTTTGTGGGAAATCGGCGTTTTAGAGGATGAATAAAAGGTTAAAAAATCCATTTTGTTGCTAAATCTCAAGCCAATTCGAGCCGAAAAAACAATAACGTTGCTTTTTATCAACATCAGGAACTATTATGAGCCAAAAAAGCATACTCGTTATTGACGATGATAAAATCATCCTGGATTCGCTGTGCAAATTTCTTGCGCAGGAAGGCTTCAGAACCAACGGCGCCGAAACCATAAAAGAAGCTTTGAGCAAACTGGCTCAGCAAAGCTACAATCTCGCCCTGATAGACGTTCATCTGCCGGACGGCAACGGCCTGGAACTGCTGGATACCATCAGAAAAAACTACCCGCAAACGGTAGCTGTTATCATCACCGGATACGGCACTATCGACGGGGCTGTCTCGGCAATCAAACGCGGGGCGTATGACTATCTGACAAAACCCATCATCGACGATGAGCTGCGAATAGCAATCGGCAGAGCCATCAATCAACAAAGCCTTTTAAGCGAAAACGAACGCCTGAGATTACAGCTCGAAAGAAAATACAGCATAGAGAACGTCATCAGCCAGGATTATAAAATGGCAAAGATTTTCGAGCTGATTGAGGCTGTCGCCGACACATCCGCAACGATATTGATGACGGGTCCGTCCGGCACGGGCAAAAGTCTTCTTGCAAGGGCAATCCACAATCGCTCCAGCCGCTCTGATAAGTCATTCGTGGAAGTGAGCTGCGGCGCACTGCCGGAGACGCTTTTGGAAAGCGAGCTTTTCGGCCACAGCAGAGGCGCATTCACAGGCGCAATAAACAACAAGGTGGGCAAATTTCTTCTGGCTGACGGAGGCACGATTTTCCTGGATGAAATCGCCAACGCATCGCCCGCCTTTCAGGCCAAACTTCTGCGGGTTCTGGAGAACAGGCAATTCGAGCCGGTCGGCAGCAACAAAACCGAGACGGTCAATACGCGAATAATTCTGGCTACTAACTGCAACATCCTGCAGGAGGTGAAAAAAGGCAGATTCCGGGAAGATTTGTATTACCGCATAAATGTCATTACCATAGAACTGCCGCCGTTATGTGAGAAGGTAGGTGACATCAAGCTGCTGGCTGAGCATTTTCTGCGGATATACTGTACCGCAAATAACCGACACAAAGCCGGCATCACCGATGCTGCGATGCAGCTTATGGAACGATACTGCTGGCCGGGTAATATTCGCGAGCTGGAGAAGGTTATCGAGCGGGCTGCACTATTAGGCAAGGGCAGGTTCATCGATATTGAAGATTTACCCGACGTCATCAAGCAGCAGAAAGACTATAAGAAAACCTACAAACCGGTCAGTCTCAAGGCCGCCCTGGCCGAGCCGGAGAAAAACATAATTAAACAGGCTCTCGAAGCTAATCAATGGAACAGGCAAAACACTGCCAAAGCCCTCGATATAGACCGAACGACACTTTTTAAAAAAATGAAACATTATGGCCTGTACGATGAAGCCGAGCGACTTGGCCTGCTCTGAAAGTTATTTTTGATTTTTCTTTAAAACCCCTGCTTTTTTGCGGAGGGAGGGGAGA
>CAZYWY010000186.1:0-4969 GCA_964651605.1 uncultured Pirellulales bacterium
AGAAACTCCTGTATCAAATATTCAGGATAAACCGCCGGATGAATATTCCCTTTTATCGTCTCAACCGGACTTTCGATGACGTCCCTTTTAATTGACTTGCCATAGATTTTAATTATGGTAAATCCGTCCCTATCCATATGAATTTTTCTACCGCCGTTCTGACCGCCATAAGCCTCTGCGTGAATCCCTTTTATTTTAATTCGGAAACTTTCCAGCTTGCCCTGTTTTACCTCAGCTATGACCTTGTCAAGCTGCTCTCTGCACGCTGCTTTTTGTTCTGGTGATAAATCGCTGTTTTCTATTAGCTGAAAATAGGTTTTACCGATATTATTGCCATTACTATTTGGTTTTTTGCGTAAAAAATCAAAATGGTCAAGAAAAGAGTCGCGGTCGAAATGATAATTATTACTTTTGACAAAAATAAAAAACGGCTCTGTTGATGGGATTAGTTTTCTCTTGTCCTGCTTTGGAACAGGATTGGGTTTAATCCACGTAACCTCATTTATAAGCCTGACATTGTTAATCCGAGTAGCCTCTATTGCGAAGCGATAAGGCACTAAAAGCAAATTGCCGTTTTCGTACTTATCTCCTATATTGAAAACAACAGCCCCCTCACTTTTTATAATCCTCACACATTCTTTGAAAATTCCCATTAAGTTATTTATGTACTCGCCAACTGTCTCCTCATTGCCAATACCCTTTCCGCCGTAATCCCGCTGCTTATAATATGGTGGGCTTGTAATAACCAAATTGACCGAATCCGAAGGAATATCTTTGAGTATCTTGGTTGCATCCCCACATATTATCTTATTTGTGTTTTTTTCGAGCTTATTCATACGTTACGATTACCCTTACCCTTAAAAAAACAGTATAGCAGAGGTAGAAAAATTTTTCTATAAAAACATTTTGAATTGACATATTTTGCTTCAAAAGCTATTTTTCAAAAGGTAAATTGAGAGCAGTTGTATTGTGCTGAAAAACAGATGCGATAAACAGTTACATAAAAATTATGTGTCAAATTCGTCTGTAAAGGATACCAAGTAGAGGAGATAAACAATGAAAGTCAGAATAGAAGATACCTGTACCGCCTGCGGACTCTGTGTTGACACCTGCCCCGAAGTCTTTGAGATGGGCGACGAAATGGCGACCGTCCTGAACGATGAGGTCTCCGCTGAGTACGAAGATGCCGTTCAGCAGGCCGCCGACGAATGCCCGGTCGAGGCGATTATCATCGAATAAATCTATTCCTTGCGTCGCGGGACATCAGGTGGACAGTTCTCTGCTTCTGTTATAGGCTGCTTGTACGGCATCGGCGATAAGCTCGCTGAATTTGCCGGCTGTAAAGACTTTTGTCGCAGCCTCGGTTGTTCCGCCGGGCGATGTAACTTTCTTGCGAAGGCCGGCAGGGTTTTCCCCGTTTTTGTCCGCCTCAGATGCCAGCATTCCTGCCCCTTTTGCAGTTTGCAACACAAGGTCTTTGGCCACATCCGCCGGCAAACCTAATGCAACAGCCGCCTTGAGCATTTCTTCCATCAATAGGAAAAAATAGGCCGGCCCGCTGCCGCTGATGGCGGTAACTGCATCAATTAAGCCTTCATCTTCAACAACAACCGCCCTGCCCACCGCTGAAAAAATCGACTTTGCCTCATCGAGCAGAGGCTTTGCCCGCTCGTTGGCAAATAATGCGGCAGCCCCCTGCCCTATCAAAGCAGGCGTATTGGGCATAACACGAACGATTGCAATATCACCCAATATGGAAGCGATTTTCTCGATTTTTATACCAACTGCGATTGAAATAACAAGCCTGTTCGAGTCGGTAGCCGATTTTATGCTTTGCATTGCTTCCGCCATATTCTGCGGCTTGACACTTAAAACGACAGTTCCAGCATTTGCCGCAAGTTCGCTGTTATTTTTGCAGACGGTGACATTATAAGCATCTTTTAACTGTTGCAGTCTTTCAGGTCTGATGTCACTTATATAGATATTTTCTGGTTTGTAGAGACCTGCTGCTATTATGCCCTTTATAATGGCTTCGGCCATATTTCCGCTGCCGATAAAACCTATTGTTTTCACAATTAATCCTTGTCAATTATATTTTCAGCATTTTTCAAGAATCCGCTCGGCCAGAGTGTGTCTTCGCTGAGAAATTCTGTCTTTTTTTATTTCTTTCTTTAATAATCGCTCACACGCCGGGGCTGCATAACGCAATTCCTGACAGGCGGCGGGAAATTTCATTTCGCTTAAAGCAAGCAACACATAGTAGAAAGGAAATTTTTCCCATCTTCCCTTGCCGTCTCGAAAAGACTTGAGCGTTTTAACTGCGTTTGTCAGGATTTGTTCGCTGTTTTCGAGCGGAGCAGCCGACATCCGCCGCCAAAACACACAACTGCACATAGTACAGCAATACATCCCCTCTTGGGCTTTTAGATATTTCCTCATATACTCAAGAAATCCGCTGTCGGCCTCTTCCATAGCCTTTTTGACTTCTGAGGTTTTTATATCCAGCAGATTCAAAAGCCGCCGGGATTCCTGGCCAAGAATATGTGCTACACCAACCCGCGACGAAATCTTTTCCCCAGTAAAAAGCATCAAGCTGGCTTGAAAATCCTTTTTGGTCGGGGCAAACATATTCGCATATGCACCCGGGAAATCGTGTCGGGCAGCAATCCATCGGGCGGCCTGCTGCCGGTCGGACTTTGATAAAGTCCGCTCGAAAAATAATGACTCATTTACCGCATCGACTGTGAAAGCTAAACTATCGGATCCAATCAGGTTCATAATTTTTCCACTTGTTAGTTATTCATAAACAGCTATAATTTTAGCAGAACTATGCTCTAAATGTTAAAACCAAACGGAGATAAATGCAATGCAGAAACAGGTAGAATTTCCCGAAGCAGTCAAAACCAAATATCCTGAGCAGGTCGTCATTGTCATCGCAAAAGACAAGGTCGGCAAAGCGAATCCCGTAACTTTGGGCTGGACGATGTTCGCATCCGGCAACCCGCCGATGCTTGCAATCGCCGTTGCGAAAAAGCACTATTCGACTGAAACAATCACACACTCAAGGTGTTTTACGCTTTGCTATCCGTCCGCTGAGATGGCCTATGCAGCCTTGTTCTACGGCTCGAAATCCGGCAGAATCATCGACAAACTCGCACAATTTCCCTGTACTACTGAACCTGCGAAAAAAATCAACTCGGTGATTTTGACCGATGCGGTGGCCAATTTTGAATGCACGCTCGAATCGCAGGCCGAGGCCGGCGACCATATAATCTTTATCGGCAGGGTGGTTTGCTCACACATCAACACTGAACCAAAGAAGAGACTCTACACCACTGCCCCCGGCCATAAACTCGGAGCAGTGTCATAGAAACTTTTGATATCTTAAATCCGATACATTTGAGATTTTTTGACAAAAAATCTCAAATTTGATACTTTTTAGTAATAGAGAGCCTATAAATTATGTTATAAAGAAAAATATAGATATAGTTGAAATCCTGTTTAATTTGTTTTTTAAGACAAGAACAAATAGAAACTGCTAAACTACAAATGCCAAAAGTTAATCCTGATATACTTAAATGGGCGAGATTAACGGCAGGACTTAATAATTTAGAGGAAGCCGTAGCAAAACTTGATATTCATGACGCATACGGTATACCTGCTGTGGAACGGCTTTCTGCTTTGGAGAACGGAAGTGTTCAGCCTACTCGCTCACTCCTCACTCGTATGGCAAAGCAATATCGACGCCCATTATTGACTTTCTATATGACAGCGCCACCTCGAAAAGGAAATCGTGGCCAAGATTTTCGGACGCTTCCAGAGGAACACTCCGATATAGATGAAGCATTACTTGATGCCTTAATTAGAGACGTAACAGCTCGTCAAAGTATGGTAAGAGCAATACTTGAGGACGATGAAGATACTAAAACTCTTCCTTTTGTTGGATCGGCATCAATATCTGAAAGTTTACCCACCGTGTTATCATCCATTAGAAAAACTATTCAGTTTGATATAGCCGAATTTTATAAGCAAAGATCTGATTCAGAAGCCTTCAACTTGCTTCGTAATAAAGTTGAGCAAGTAGGAATATTCATTCTGCTCGTTGGTGACCTTGGGAGCTACCACACTGCAATTGACTTGGAGACATTTCGAGGATTTGCTATAGCTGATAACATTGCACCTTTCGTGATAATCAATGACCGTGATGCCCATTCTGCATGGTCATTTACACTAATTCATGAAGTAGTCCATATTTGGCTTGGACAAACTGGCGTGAGTGGATTAAGAGCAGAGAAATCTGTGGAGAAATTCTGTAATGATGTTGCCAGTGAATTCTTATTACCTGTTTCAGAAATTAAACAAATCTATGTTGATAACAAAACGGATATTACTTTAGTGCAAAATAGAATTGGCGAATTTGCAATCGAAAAGAATCTAAGTTCTTCTATGGTTGCATATAAATTGTATCGAATGGGTATTATCAATTTTGAGAATTGGAAATGCCTGAGTGAAAACTTTCGACAAATGTGGATTAACCAACGTAACAACAACCGACTAAAGGCGGAAGAACAAAACATTACAGGGCCAACTTATTATCAAATTCGACAACATCGAATTGGGAAAGCATTACTTCAACTTGTTAGTTCTATGATGTATGCTGGCGCTATTACAACCTCCAAGGCGGCGCAAATACTGGGCATAAAGGCTAAGAATGTTCAAAACCTTCTTGAGGCGAGCGGATTAAGATAGGAGACTTTATTGCTTTACTTGTTGGATGCAAATGTTCTTATTGATGCCAATCGGGATTACTACCCATTTCAACGAGTCCCCGAATTCTGGGAGTGGCTTGAGAATGCTGGCGAAAAGGATTATGTAAAAATCCCGCTTGAAGTCTACGAAGAGGTTAGCGAGGGGAAAGATGATCTTGCAAGTTGGGCAAAGCAAGAACGAATAAAAACAGTTCTCTGTT
>CAZYWY010000187.1:0-4862 GCA_964651605.1 uncultured Pirellulales bacterium
AGCCGCTCAAGGTGTTTTTTTACAGCTTTTACGATTATATCAGCCTCTATATTTACCAGAGCGCCGGATTTTGCCCTGCCCAGCGTGGTTTTTTCGAGCGTTTGCGGTATTACAGCAACGCTGAAACTGTTTTGAGCGAGTCTGGCAATCGTCAGCGACACACCATCGACCGCTACCGAGCCTTTCGGCAACATCAAATCAAGCAGTTCCTTGTCGGCTGTGAAGGTTATATCTGTAAATTGCCCCTGCCGAGCGATGGATTTTATTGTTGCTATGCCGTCTATATGACCCAGGACGAAATGTCCGCCAAACCGTGAATCGGCAGCCATAGCCCGCTCGATATTGACCTGTGAGCCGACCTGCAATTTTGCAAGAGAGGTTCTTGCAATAGTTTCTGGGCTGACATCGAAATTTGCCACCGAGCCTGCCAGCCTTGCGATAGTCAGGCAGACGCCGTTAACGGCGATGCTGTCGCCGATTTTACAGCCCTGAGCAATTTGTCCCAAATTGATGCCGAGCTGCATAGCGCCCCCTTGCCTGCTGAGCGAGCAGACCGTGCAAACCGCTTCTATTAGTCCTGTGAACATATTACCCCAACTGCCATAAGGCATACTGCGTAAAATTCTTGACGTTCGCTGTAAAACTTTGATAATTTTTATTGAACGTACACTACTTATAGCTAAAATCGATTATAGTCAACCGAACAACAATAATCAATAATCTTGTAAGGGAGTCAGTTATGTACGCTTTATTGAAAAAGACAGGTTTGGTATTACCGGTTGTGCTGGTTTTGTTGTTTGTAGTTCTGTTATCGCCGGGCTGCAAGAAGCAACCCGCAGAAAATGAGCAGCCCGAGGTAATCGATACCGTAGATGTTAATCAACCTCCGGAGGTGGTTGAAACACAGCCCCAGCCAGCCGAAACTCAGCCGGTTGAAACACAGCCTGCACCTGCTGCGCCTACAACCAAGACAATATATGCCAAGCAACTCGACGAAATCGACCAGATGGATGCCGAAGAAATGATGGCGAATCTGCCGGCAGGTAAAAAAATCGGGGCATTGCCGATGACCAGCTATTCACTGATGGTTGTAACTTGTCGGCAAATCCTCCAGAGATGGCCTGACAGTCTTTATGCCTACAAAGCAAAACTTGCGCTGGCCGGCTTATCCGAGCAGGATAAACGGACGTTTAAAATAACTAACGAGGAGACGGATGTCAGTGCTTTTGAAAAAACCCGAACCGGAACCCAGCCTTATACCGTACAGTAAAGGAGTAATCTGAATGGATGTAACTGCACCTTTGGCTAATGTACCTGTGATTTCAATAACTGCCGATTGTCTGCCGGAGGCCTGGGAAAAGGCTGTTCTTGCTGTTTGGGACAACGGCTTCGATGTTAAAACCCAATACGATAAACCGCAGGACCCGCCAAGCAAGGACGCAACGGTTATGATTACCGTAAAAGACCCGTTCTGCGAGCCTCGTATTCACAAGAATTTCCCAGGCGGACCCGAAGAGCTTGAATCCTACCGGCAGGAGGTTGTCAGCGGCATCCACGACCACTGGATAGACCCGGCCAATGGAAAATGGACATATACGTATCACGAGAGGCTTTTTTCGTATTGCCCCGTTGAAGACATACGCAACAGCGAATCGTCCAAACCCTTCCGGCGTGTCAATCAGATTCAATATATCATTGATTATCTCTCTCAGACCGGCCACAGCAGAAGGGCGCAGGCGATTACCTGGATGCCCACTGCCGACCCGCAGACCGATGACCCGCCCTGCCTGCAGCGAATCTGGTGTCGTCTGCTGGCCAATGACGCAGGCGAGCTTACGTTGAATATGAACACGCACTGGCGCAGCAGAGACCTTTACAAGGCGTGGTTTATGAACGTCTATGCCCTGACCGACCTTCAGCGGACGATTGCCGAGGGGATTGCCCGGAAAAAAGGCCAGCCCGTGCGAGTGGGCAGATATGTCGATATAAGCGATTCGCTGCATATCTACGGCAGCTATTTTCGCGAGGTCGCCCCGGAAATCGAAAAAATGCGGGCAAGCTCCTGGCGGAATCGCACCTGGAAGAGCGACCACCCGGCCTTTAAGACGATGACTGCCGAGGCCAGAGAAAAACTCGCAAAAGACCCCGACTGGTACGCAAAAGCAAGAGGATAGACTATTGAGGTGAAATATGGCGATTTTAGTTAACGGCGAAAAAATAGAAGACTCCCAAATCCAGCAGGAGGCTGAACGGCTCAGGCCCGAACACGAGAAGGCCTTTGCGGATATGAAGCCGGAAGAACGGCAGACTCAGCTTCTCGAATGGTCCAGGGAAAACCTCATTGAGCAGGTCCTTTTCAAGCAGGAGGCAGAAAATTTTCGCCTGTCGCTGTCGGATGAAAATATTGAAAACATCTTAGCCAAACTCAAGAGCAAGTATAAAGACCCGCAGGATATCTATAAGGATTTCGGCGTCGAAAACGATGAACAAATGAAAGAGCGAATCCGGCTCGAAGCAAAAACAAGGCTCTTACTTGCAGAAATATCCAAAAATCTGGAAGAACCCTCTCAGCAGGCAGTCCGTCAGTATTACCAGGAAAACAAGGAGGATTTCCCGACCGCTGAGCAGGTTAAAGTGGCTATAATTACGCAGCATGTAAATCCGCACACGGACGAGCAAACCGCTGAGCAGGCAATCTGCAGAATATATGACGAGCTTCAAAAAGGTCTTCTTTTCGAGCTGGCACTTAACAAATTTACCGGCGGCAACGGCGAAATAGCTTATATCCCAAAAGGCCAGGCACCGGAGGAAATCGAGGACGTTATTTTCAAGCTGGACATCGGCCATGTCAGCAGCATATTCCGTTCACGCTTTGGATTTCATATCGCCAAAGTGTATGAGAAGTTCCCGTCCGGCATAGCCGATTTCAACCAGGTCAAAGAGCATATTGAAAAAATCCTGCAAAGCCAAATGCAGGAAGAAGCTCTTGGCGATTTCCTCGACCGCTTGAGAGAAAACGCCGAAATTCAGGAAATATAACTTTGGCGATTCTGTCTTGCGATGGCACGTTCTGACTTTACGAGTGTTCTGCCGTTAAAATTTCTCCTTTCCCGCCGGCGACAGTTCCAATCTTCACTCTAAGTTGCTTTATATCAAGGCCGGTCAGCACATCTGCATCTTTATTATCAGCGATGTCTGCTTTGATTAGGCCGATACGGGCATTGAAGACATATTCGCTTTGCGGCCAGTCTTTCAGTACCTGGCTGTGTAATGTCCTTGCTTTGGCGGTATTGCCGGTTTCGGTTATTCATAAAAAAAACCCGCAGGAGTGCTGCGGGTTTGATGTTAATTCAGTATTCAGGTTATGTTATTTTTCTTGTTTTTTACGTTGGGCATATTCCTCTTCGGCTTTTTCCTGTTCGGTTTTAAAATTCGGCAGGAGACCTGTTAGCTTCTTTTTCACATTCTCGTCTTTTGTTTCTTCTATTGTTAGCTGAAGTTTGTATCGTGCTAATTTATCGCCGAGTATTTCTTTCAATATCCAACAGCAAAGATTACTACCTTTGCTATTTGGGTCATAACTGGTGAGTTTTTTTATGACGGGATCCACAGCTTTAATTCCTATCTTCGACAGCGACTCTGCAGCAGGATACCACCCTCCTGAACCCATGTATCCTCCGAATTCACTTCGAGGATTCTTATATTCAAGGTTTTTTAGTAAAACAGGAACCGCCTCATCTGCATGCAAATCACCAAGCAGAAGCATAGACAGATGTTTAGAGTCGTGCCAGGGATATATTACAATTTCAAAACCCTCATTCGGTAATGGTTCTACTTTTTCTCCCGCAAGTTGAATCAACTTTTTAATAAGTGTACTTCTATCGTTGCGGATATCCTCTGCCGCCTGTTCCCTATCCTTTATATTTTCTGAGGTTAGTCCGTGGTATAGCTCTTTGTGCGATTCTCCTGCTTGTGATTGTTGGTTTTCAACAATGTGTGGATTCTCATTTTGGGCAAACAATCTACTAATTGTAAAGATACTTATCGCTCCAGCTATTAAAGCTGATACTATTAATATATTTCGTATTTTAATCATTTGCAGACTCCTTAATATTTATGGATTACTTGGTATTGTTATCCAGTTGCTATCCAGTTTTTGGAGATCATTTGAATCTCTTGTCATATAATACTGGGTCGCTGGTTTCGTATAAACCTGGCTATGCCACTTGAAATAATGGGGACAGCTACGAATGGCATGAAGATAAGGATTTCTATTGCAAAAAAAGATGGTTTGCAATTTATAAAATATTCTTTTTTATTCAAAAAACGCTATTTTAGTGCTTAACTTCATGGCATTCGGGACAGCTACCGTTTTTAGTTCTCCAGATTAACATTTTTCTGTTTCGAGCAAACACAAAAACTTTAGTGTCTTAGTTGCCTGCCAAAAGTTCCTTTCGCTATCGCTATTCGGCCATCATAACAGACGAGCATCACAAATTCAATTATTGCAAAAAATTTTATAATAATTCTCAAAATTTCAGTGTACAATAATTTATGGTGTCTGTATAATATATAACAGAATGAGATATGGATTTAAGAATACAAAATATAGAACACAGAATACAGGAAACCGATGGATGATAGATGAGGGAATATGGACGATAAGTAAATGAATATTGAATATCGAATAATGAATATTGAATTTTGAATCAAATCTGAACACAGAACGGTTAGCCCTGCCATTTATTGGCAGGGTTTTTAGTGGAAAAAGAATTAAAACGGCAGAGTATGAAACTCAGAACACAGTAAATTATGCAAAACAAAGCCAATTCAAACGGCAGTATTCAGAATCCAGTAGTCAG
>CAZYWY010000188.1:0-4833 GCA_964651605.1 uncultured Pirellulales bacterium
TATCGAGGTCTTGCAACACCATTCTGCATGTCCGGTTTAAACGCTCTCCATTCGCCATGACCATCCAGAAAACCAATATTTCCACCGGTAGGTTCTTGACTATTTTTCAAATGGCTTGACCTGTCATAAACTCTGCTTTCAGACCAGATACCGCCCTGAACTCTTTCAAAATCGCGCCCATACTTCGTATTGCCTGCAGGAGAGCCCATAATCGAATCTACAACGAGCTCTCGCATTGCCGGTCTCGAATCCATACTGGTTTTTACCCACATTTTTGGAATAGGGTCATTTGCATAAGCTACAATGGTTGGACGCGAACCTGAGGAAAGCTGCATTATATAGGGATATCCTGAACAAATAAAACCTCTCTCATTCGTAAATTGGTTTTTTCCCGGGTCCCATGTTTCGTTATCGAACAACCAAAACAAGTCTTTATATTTCTGGTGAGTACTGTTGGATGGACAGTAGAACATATCCTTGGTCATACCGTTTTTGAGCATGAAATTTACGGTATTGACCGCAACATCCTGCAACCAGCCTCCCGCTGTGTTTGGTAAAGGCAGCTTGGCATCGTTATTGCTTGCCCATAAATTCAATGTTAATAAATGCTGCCGAATGCGCATTGCGCATGATGATCGTCTTGCCGTTTCCTTGGCTTTGTTAAGAGCAGGCATCAAAATGGCTATTAGCAGTGCAATAACTGAAATTACTACCAACAATTCTATTAATGTGAATCCTCTTGACTTGTTCATAGTTTCACCCCTTCAAAAAAACTTGAACTAAGACTACTTTAATGTATTATATTATATTCCTACCCATTGTCAAGACAGAAAATTTAAAGTCTTGTGCCTTATGCACTTGAGACTTTTAGGTGGGTTGAGTCTGATTCAGCAATGGCTTGGCCATCCCTTACGGGAATGTTCTTTTGAGGTGGTAACAATCCCTCATTTTCAATATTGAATAATATAATTTGTGATTAATAATTGCGCTGAGCATACTTTGTTCGACAAACGGATTTAGTAATATCTGGTTCAAGAGCAGTCATCTACCATAAGAACATTATGTGAGTTTATATGCTCAGCGCATTAAGTATTCACAATCGATATCAAAAGCGATTTTAAAAAAAGTGCAGGAAGTATTTTTTTGATTGTCATCTGAAAATTGCGTAGTTGTTATTGTCGGGTGAAGTGCCTCCAGAAACACTCTTGCCGTTTCGTCCGGCTCGAGGGTACATCTGCGAATGTCCATCTGCTCTCGTAGCGGGCAGTATTTACAATCGTTGCTGCAGAAATTCGACAGCAGCGTCTTCAGCAGAGAGCCGACCCCGCCTGAAGGCAGCGTAACCGGATATATCCATCCGCCGTCGTGTTACGCCTGCGATGTTCGTCGCTGGTCGAGCCGCATGCACAGGCCAAATCGTACTGTGCATCGGCGCTGAGTATTCTCAGCTTTTGTTGTGCATCGGGTTTGGATACAGTGCCTACCATAGTTTCTTCGTCCCGCCCTGGACTAAATTTATCAAGTCTTGCGTCCTCTGACTTTCTGCATTATCCTGTCCATATTAGCAGCCAGTGCAAAGACTACAATCCAAATTACAAAGAGTAAAGCCACAAAATCGGAAAAATTCCCTAAAAAAAGTAGCAAGACGGCTACGAGGGTTACAATCGGTATCGTTAATAGAAATGAGCCGAGGAGTCTTCTTGCCGTTTTTTCCACTTCCGTCTGCCGAGTCTCGTCCCATTTTCTCAAAATCGATTTGGCTGCTGTTGCTTCTTCTCTTGGTACCGTAACGTTGATTAAATAGGTCGCTTTGCCAGCTCCGCTGAGAACTGCTGCGTTACTTGGATTCTCTAATGTTGTGGGATTCAATCCTTCCTTTCGCATAAGCTCCATCACCATTTGTAGTGACTCTGGAGCGGCCTTATATACTATTTCCATTTCCATTTTTCTGCTCTTTAATCTTTCCTGAGCTGTTGGTTGAACATTCGCAGCTGCATATCAATCGTGCTTAACGCCCAGTCTATATAGTGCAGCTTATGAGCGGGTTTATGGTGTTTTTCGTTCATTAGGCCCTGATGCACGGTCTGTATGAATTTTCTGATTGTTGAGTGGGAGATTTCAGTGGGTTGTTGGGACCATCGTTTAAGCTCTTCATATTGCTCCTGCAATTTCGGATTTGAGGCCAATTGTTCAGAGGTCAAATAGTCGCCCGGATTAATTGCAAGCTGCAAACCCTTAAGGCACATAATCAACGGCTCATAACTGGTTCTTTTTTCCAGGCGGATAAATTTATACTGCTGCACGACAGTTCTTGCATGGGCAGGAATCTTCTGTGCCATTTCGTCGCTGCCCATATACCAGCTGCGTTTGCTGGTCCGGGCAAAGGCAAGCTCTTCAAGAAACTCCTGAGTTCTGGGGCCAGAGTCTTGAATTTGAATAGGTATTTTTTGTATAATTTCGTTATTGGTAATTCGGGATATACATACGCCTGAAGTTGTTGCTGAGTCTTTTCCGTCGGCAGCGGACGGGCCGCCGCCCAATACGAGAAGGCATTTTACAAAATCAAGCGGTAGAGTTTTCTGGTGGCCAATCTGTTTTTTTCGCAGTTGAAAAGAAAGATGCAGGCTGTGCGGACGGATAACAGGTTCAAGGCTGGTTTGCTGAGTATAGAAATCTACGATTTCAGTTAGAAGCTGGTTGAGCAGCCAGGGGTCTGCAGTTGCCGGTCTTGACAGCTGGCCTTCGAGATTTAGTCTGCCCGGTGCAAGCTCAAGAAATCCACATCGTCTTGTCCTGTCACCGCAGCCGCTGTGGTCGTCGATATATCCGCCGAATTTCCATGAAAACACATCCAGATTAAAATCGAAAAAGTATTTGAAGCCGTCATATGCAGGGTCACAGAACACAAGAAGCGAATATTCCTTTATGTTCCGGCCTGTGGAAGTGCTTTGTCTTTTCCCAAACGGCTCAAGCTCGATTTCAAGGCCCAGCGGTGTCAGCCCTGTCTGGAGATTGGAGCGAATATTGTCGAGTTTGGCCCGGACTACCCGGACGTCGAACATACTTGCTGCGGCGATTACTGCGAACTTGACATAGTCGAACAGGTCGTTATTTTTGTAAGGTATTGTCTGCAGGCACTTTTGCACAATTAAATCAACAGCTGCTCTGTTGGTATTGATAATCTGCAGGGCAACAATCAGACTGATTGTTCGTTTAAAATACCGCTCCGAAGTTCGCAAATGCTCCAACTCATAGCGATATTCAGCTTGAATCAGCTCGTCGAGCTGATTCAGAATTACCTGCCTGACCACAAGAGCCAGATAATTTTCTATGAAAGGTTCTGCCTGCCGGTCATCATAAAGATTTTTGATAGACGGGCGCGGACGGTCAAGCTGCTGTTCGATATAATAATCACTGACTGCATTGACACCATAATGACTCATCACCAGGTCCCGCTCGGTGGTGGCTAAAAGCTCCCTTTCGGCGCGTCTTTCAGCTTCGGCGTCTGCTGTGTGTTCGCCGGGGCGGGTGTGCTTTTTGATGAATTTCTCGATGCGCTTTCTCAGCCACAGCTCGTGTATTAGATTGACGTGGAATCTATCACCGAAATGTTTTTCCATAGAATCGTGAGAAACTAAATAGGCCTGAGCCTTTACGCGACCTTTGGCGGTATTGACGTACACAGCCTGTCTCTGGTATCGTTTGCCTTCGTATTTGTCGATGTCAGACATCGCTTTGGCCGGAACATCATAAACCAGCAGTCCTTCAATCTTCGAGAATGGTGCAGTAACAGCATAGAAATATACGTTGTCCGGGCTGACCTTGCGATGTCTGGGCAATATCGCCGAATCTGCAAAAAGTGTCTGGTCGTCCACCTTCCCGGCTTTGCGTGTGAACCCTAAACCGCTGACGGACTTGAAAACGTTAGGGTCATTCAGTGAGCCATAGACAAACAGATTGATTTTTTTTTCTTTGGCCATATAGTGTGATTACAACCCGCTGCGGATTTTTTTTCGCAGCAGAAAAAGCTCTTTGAACGCACGAAAAATCACTTTAAGATTTGCCCCCGTCTGTTTACCGGCCTTGCGGGGGTAATGGTGAACGCCTTTTTCTGTAATGCGATAACCCCTGCCGGCAGCACGGGCCAGCAGCTCTGTGGAAATCAGAGCGCCGTTGCTTGAGAGCTTTATATTGTCGAATATCTCTCTTTTAAAAAGTTTGAATGCACAGTCAACATCCCGCACATTTAACCCGAAAAGCAGACAAACAAGCCGGCTCCAGCACCAGCCGTTGATTTTACGTATAAGATTGTCACGCCTGTTCATCCGGTAACAGCATACTATATCATACTGTTCCATCAGAGGCAAAAGCGATGGCAATTCGCCGATGTCGAACTGGCCGTCGCCATCGGTGAAAAAAACAAGTTCTTTAGTCGCTGCCTTGAAACCTGACTGCAGAGCGGCTCCATAACCTGAATTACGCTCGTGATTAACCAGCTTGACGTTATTGTTGCGGCGGGCGATTTTTTCGGCGACAGCAGCGGTATTGTCTGAGCTTCCATCGTTGACAATTATTACTTCAAAATCAAGACCCAGCTTCTGCAGGACACCAAGTGCCTGTTCGGTCACCCGCTCAATATTATCCTGCTCATTATAGCAGGGGAAAAAAATGCTGATTGATTTTTGATTTTTGAGCCTTGTCTCTTGGGCCTCTGGTCTTTCCACGTTTCACCACTTAAACTCGTTATTCATTTGTATCAGCTCATTGACACATTCGTTTCTGATGTCTGTACAGTATTTTATAAACGCCGTATCTACGGGTGAGCGTGCCTGG
>CAZYWY010000189.1:0-4806 GCA_964651605.1 uncultured Pirellulales bacterium
TACTGTATAACGTTCAATACGAGTAGGCAACGGTACCGGCCCGCTGACGCGGGCATTTGTCTTCCTGGCATGCTCGACTATTTCCTTGGCAGAAACATCGAGTGTCCTACAATCATAGGATTCCATCTTAATCCTGATTCTTTCTGTTTCAGCTGCCATTTTTTCCTCTGTTCTATCGCAACCTACGCGTTCGAATTATACAAATTCACCATTTTAAAGGCAAAAACACCCTATTACACTAATATCACAGCTTTTTGCTAAACCTGCATTATTAACGATACTGGCAGGAAAGGCTCTATATCAATCATTGATTTCAAGTTTTAATATTCTGTGTTGCTAACCAATGTCAATAAATATTCCTTCCTTTAATAATTGGGGTCGAAACTGCTTAATTACTTTTAAAAAACTTTTTATTTTGCCCCTTAAAAAAAGTTACCAACCGTCCCTGTAATATATTTACGGACTTGCTATAGCCTAACTGTTCTTCGCAAAGTCATCCCTGACAATGCTCGCTACGGCCTAAAAGGTAAGACTCTATCATTAAAAAAATATTCTGTCAATATACTATTAAAAATTTTAAAAAAATTTTTAAATAATAATCTGGCTGCTTATTTGAGCGGGAACCAGTTCATAACTTAGAGGCTCCATCGTAAAAGTTCCCCTGCCTGCCGTCATACTTCTTAGCTCGCTCGAATAGCCGAATAATTCTGCAAGGGGTGCTTTTGCATCTATTACCTGCACATTCCCATGCATCCGGCAGTTCGTTATTATAGCCCTTTTGGAGAGCAGACTTCCCTGTACCGCCCCGAAGTTGACATTGGGGACAGTAATCTGCAGCCGCATTATAGGTTCAAGCAGAACCGGTCCAGCATCCTTGACTAATTTCTGTATTGCTACTGAAGCTGCCTGTTCAAAAGCCAGCCCGGACGAATCCACCGAATGATAAGAGCCGTCGATTAAAGTTACTTTTACCCCTATAACCGGATAACCTGCCAGTGTGCCGCTGCTCAGAGCATCTTTGCAGCCTCTTGAAACATCAGGTACAAATTCCTTTGGTATAGCATCTCCCGGAGCCTCGTTTTCAAATTCGATTTCATTGCTGTAATGTCCATCCTCTGTTAAGAGCGGCTCAGCTTTGAGAACGACGTGGCCATATTGACCATGTCCGCCTGTCTGGCGTATAAATTTACCCTCTGCCTGTGCCGGTTTTGTAATCGCCTCTTTATATGCCACGCGGGGTTTGCCTATTCTGATGTCCACGCCTTTTTCACGCAGCAGCTTGTGCTGAAGCACCTCCAGATGCAACTCTCCCATACCGCTGATAATAGTCTGGCCTGTCTCGCTGTCAACCTTGCACCCGAATGTCGGGTCCTCACGTTTAAGTTCGGCCAGTGCATCTGCCAGCTTTTGTCTTTCAGCGGTGGTTCTTGGCTCTATCGACATATTGACGACAGTAGCAGGAAATGTAATGCTGGGCAGACTCACCGGCTTACGCGGGTCGCAAAGCGTATCTCCGGTGAGCGTATGCTTAGGCCCGACAACAGCGACAATGTCACCTGCATTAGCGGACTCCAGAACTTTCCGGTCGTTGGCGTGCATTTCAAAAATTCTGGTTATATTCTCACGCTTGTCGCAGTTCGTATTCAGGACTCTGCTGCCGGTTTTGAGATGTCCCTGATAAATTCTCAGGAAATACAAATCGCCGTGGTCATCGTTTATAATTTTAAATGCCAGCGCCACGAGACTGCCGTTCGGGTCGCATTTTATAGGCACGAGCTTGTCTTTTTCATTTGGTTTATGACCAGTCAGTACAGGTTTATCCAGCGGTGACGGAAGATATGCAACAACACCGTCCAGAAGCCTCTGCACGCCGATATATTGCAGTGCTGAACCGACGAATACCGGATGCAGCTTGTTACTCAGAGTGCCTTTTCTCATTGCTCTGATGATAGTTTCGTCACTTGCGGGCTTGTCGTGGACGTAGCAGTCCATAAGTTCTTCATCATACTCGGCTGCAAACTCAAGCATCCTGTTCCTTCGGTCGAGTGCAATTTGTTGCAGTTCATCAGGTATTTTTCTTTCCTCGAAAGTCGCTCCCAGCTTTTCGGTTTTATAAAAAACCGCCCGCATCTTAATCAGGTCGATTATTGCGCTGAAGCTGCTTCCAGCACCGATAGGTATCTGGACGGGAATCGGATTGGCAAGCAGTTTTTCGCTGATGCTCTCGAGCGACATATCGAAATCTGCACCGATTTTGTCCATTTTATTTATAAAACAAATACAGGGTAGTTCGTACTTCTGTCCCTGTCTCCAGACTGTTTCACTCTGGGCCTGCACTCCCTCGCTGGCATCGAAAACTGCCACCGCACCATCGAGAACGCGAAGCGACCTTTCAACCTCAGCGGTAAAATCTATATGTCCGGGAGTGTCTATCAGATTGATTTCGCAGTCCTTCCAGAGACATTTCGTCGATGCGGATGTAATGGTGATTCCGCGTTGCTGCTCCTCCTCCAGATAGTCCATAACCGCAGTGCCGTTATGGACCTCGCCCATTTTGTAGGTTTTGCCCGCATAGTAAAGGATGCGTTCGGAGACAGTGGTTTTTCCGGCGTCGATATGCGCCATAATTCCTATATTTCGCAGTTTTGCTAAAACGCTCATTTGGTGCTTTCCTGCTTATCTACCGACAAAATCACCGATTATCGGCTGTAATCAATAAAAAAACTGCCACGGTTTATCTGAGAAATAAATCGTGGCAGTTCAAATACCATTTTACCATGCAAAATGGGCATAAGCCTTGTTGGCCTCTGCCATCTTGTGGATATTTTCTCTCATAGTCATTGCGCCGCCTGTCTCATTATAGGCATCGATTAGTTCGGCTGCGAGACGGTCGCTCATCGGTTTGCCCTTTTTGCCTCTGGCAGAGTTGAGTATCCACCTGCAGGCAAGTGACTGCTGACGTTTAAAATTAACCTGCATCGGGACCTGATAGCTCGCTCCGCCGATACGTTTGCTGCGAACCTCAATCATAGGCTTGGCGTTATTTAGAGCTTTCTCGAAGACTTCAAGAGGACTGACATCTTTGACCTTTTCCTCGATAAGCTTCATAGCGCCATAGAAAACCTGCTGAGCAGCATTCTTTTTGCCGTCCATCATCAGGCAGTTGATGAATTTCGAGACCATTTTGCTGTTGTAAATTGGGTCCGGCTTTAATTGTTCGTTTGAAACAGTGAATTTTTTCATAGTATGAAGTTATTTCCCTTTCTTTGCCCCGTATTTGCTTCTGCCGCGTTTGCGGTTGGCCACGCCTGCACAATCGAGAACGCCGCGAACAATATGATAACGAACGCCGGGTAAATCTCTGACTCGACCGCCCCTGATTAAAACAGTGCTGTGCTCCTGCAGGTTATGGTCGACGCCTGGTATATATGCAGTAACTTCTTTTCCATTGGTCAGCCTGACACGGGCAATCTTACGCAAGGCGGAGTTTGGTTTCTTGGGAGTTTGCGTTCTGACAATAAGACAGACGCCTCTTTTTTGCGGTGTGCCGCTTATATCTGAAACACGTCGTTTCCCCTTCGATTTTGCTCGCGGACGCCTGACTAACTGATTTATTGTTGGCATAATTCAAAAAAATCCTGTATAAAATTAAATGACATTACTATTTTTTCACCGACGAAAACCTGTATTGTAACATTAAAAACTGAAATTCCAATATATTTTTATGCTCAAATTTTATTTTTTTTAATGCAAGCTCGGCAGCTTTCCCGATACGTTTATTGTGGTTTTGTTTTTACAGAATATTTTTTTTGACACCCAACAAAAAGATTATTAGACTGTTAATTTAATATGGATATGTTAGAGAATCTGCTGATACAAATCAACGATTGGATAGCCTGGATGGATGCCAGGACCGGGCTGCTGAGATGGCAAAAGCTAACAATAGCACTGGCCGTGCTATGTGTGATGCTGGTCTTGTTGATAAGACAGCGAAAGCCTGTGCAGAGAAAGGTCCGTGTAATACAGGGTGGCGATTTGCCTGAAACTATAGGACCGAATTTAACCAAAAGCAGGGTTTCAACCCGCAAAATCGCACATGTACAAAAGCACAGTCCGAATCAGCCTGCCGTTGTTTCACAACCCGCCGAGACTAATAAACGGTGGAAAAACGCCACCGAGGAATGGAAAACCTCAAGCGAGAAGATTAAACAAATGCACCGGGAAATAACCAAATCCAAAAGGAATGAAGAGCATTTGGCATTCCAGGTTGCCGAGATGACAAAAGCCTACGAACAGCTAATGCGTGAAAATGTCAGGTACAGAAAAATCGAAAACGAGCTAAGACATAAAATCGCCGAGCTGTCATACCTGAATATGAAAATCATCAATGGGGCATCCGAAACGAAAAATATAAACAACCGGCTTACTATGCAATCTGACAATCAGGCCTCCGGCAGTTACAACAGCCCACAAAATGCTTCTGCCGATGGCAAAGAGGCGGTTGAAACTAATCCAAATACCCCGGAATCAACAGATATTGACCATAATTCTAACGTTAATTTTGAAATGCCGAACCTCTCCGACATTGATGATTTGGCATCCGAGGACCAGCCGGAGGAAGTGAAACGCCGTGGTATTCCGCTGGATATTCAGGAGCTTGAAGCAATCGCTGCAATGGCCAGAAAACTCAAACATCGCAGTAATAATCATCAAAACAAGTCTATTTAATATTTCAAAATCCTCGTTTTTTCAATAATTCTGAGGGTGGTTCCGCCTAAAGATTTCACAAAAATCCCATTATCAGTA
>CAZYWY010000190.1:0-4798 GCA_964651605.1 uncultured Pirellulales bacterium
TTAAAGCTCTCGGTTACAAACTAATTGTTGTAACCAACCAGTCCGGCGTAGCCAGAGGGATTGTTACCGAGAAAGTCCTCGATGCAATTCACGACCGTCTATGTACATTATTGGCTGAAAAGGGTGCATTTCTCGACAGAATTTATTATTGTCCCTACCATCCGGACGGAGTGATACCAAAATACCGCAAGGAAAGCAACGACAGGAAACCCAACCCCGGAATGCTCCTGACAGCCGCAAAAGAAATGGATATAGACCTTGCGCAATCGTGGTGTATAGGCAACAGCAGCAGGGACATTGAAGCAGGTCGGCGGGCAGGCTGCAAGACCATACTTATAGACGTCCCTTCGCGCAAACAGCCGAATATAATCCACGCTGTGCTGGCCGATTACAGAGGAATAAATTTGAAAGAAGCAGTTAATATAATAAAAAAACATATCCGCACGGTTTCAAACCCTTCGCTACCACCGCAGCCCGCTGCGCCGCCTGAAACCAACAGTCAGGTTGAACCATCTGTTCAGGACAGTGTCACAGCCATACCGGATACCGAACAGACACAGCCGCAGGTCGATTCGGCTGACGAAGAAACCCAAAAACAGGCAACATCTCTTGACGAGCAGGTTCTTATGCAACAGCAGAAAAATGAAGTGTCCCCGCCGATGCAAACTATGGAAAATCAAACAGAAAAAACCGAAAAATTCCTCTCGGACATTCTCGGACAACTCAAAAGTATGCAGCGGGCGGAGATGTTCAGTGAATTTTCAATAATGCGGCTGATAGCCGGCATAGTGCAAATCCTCGTGTTGTTCTGCCTGCTGATTGCGATATGGTTTCTTTTAAGTCCGCAGGAAAAAAGCAGCTCCATATTCATTTCTCTTGGTTTTGCAGCAGTGTTTCAGCTTATGTCCCTGAGCTTTTATATAATGCACGGTCGAAAATGAAGATAGCTATGCCCGTCCCCTCTAATATCAAGCCGGATATAAAATGCCCAATGCCCGAAGTCAGAAACCTTGCGGGGACAGAGGCAAATATTTTAGTCTGGTTGCCATTTCCGATGGGAGATGCCATTCTTTGCAGTCCTGCCTTGCGGGCAGTACGGGAACACTTCAAATCAGTGAAAATCACCTTTATGGCAAACAAAATTGTCAAAGAAATAATGTCACCATCCAGTTTTAACGACAACTGGCTGACACCAGCAGGTAAAAATCCTGTTACTATTGCATTGGAACTTAGAAAATATAGATTTTCTCACGCAATCCTTTTTAAAAATTCATTCGCATCAGCTCTGGCGGTTTTTCTTGCAGGGATACCAAATCGCATCGGCTACGCACGCGAAAAACGCAGTTTTATGCTCACAGACAAACTATATCCGCCGAAACAACCGGATGGCGGATACGCACCCTGTTCTATGGTCGATTACTACCTGGCGATAGCATCCGGGCTCGGTGCTGAAAAAACCGACAGAGAGCTTGAACTTTCCATCGAGCCGCAGGACAAAAAAACTCTGCTCGAAAAATTACCGGCACTTGCAGATGCCACCAGCCCGATTGTCATTCTCGTGCCGGGCGGAGCCTTCGGGCCAAGCAAAATGTGGCCCGCCGAACGCTTCGCACAGACAGCAGCCTGGCTGATTAACAATTACAATGCAACTGTGGTTGTTTCTGTTGCACCAGATGCGACTGAGAAAAAAATTTCAGCTCAAATCTGCAGTTATACTAAAAATAAAATCATCAGCCTTGCGGATAAACCGGTAACTCTCGGCGAGCTTAAAGCACTTTTTTCCGTTGCTGCTCTGGTGATAACCAACGACACGGGTCCGCGACATATAGCTCTGGCTCTGCATCGCAAAGTGATTACCGTCTTTGGGCCGAACAATCCCGCCTGGACGGAAACAGACAGTGACAATGAGATTCAGATAATCGGCAACGTTTTCTGCGCACCCTGTCATAAAAAGCTATGCCCGAAGAGAGAGCTTATGTGTATGCAGTCAATAACGAGCGAAATGGTTCGATACGCTGCAAAAAAGCTGCTGGAAAATAACTCAGGCCGAATTAAGATTTTCACCCAACAAAGATTTATAAAAATATCCGAATCTGTTTTTGTTGGCTCGGATTACCAGACAGCCTTCGACAAACAAGGGCTAATTGAAATAGAGCAATTTTTTTCATTCAATGCAGCTAAAAAATTGACGAAGAAAAATCTCGCCTCATTCCGTTCGCGGGTGCAGTTTGAAGTCGATTCGCCGACTTTTTCAGAGACAAAAACATTGTTTATGAAACGCTACGACCACCCGCCCGTTTTCGTTCAAATAAAGAACCGGCTCGCAGCTCACAGTCGTAAAAGCTGCGGCGAAATCGAATTTAAGGCTACACAAGAATTAAACCAGGCCGGTATCAATACTCCAAAAGTTGCAGCCTATGGTACACAATGGGGAAAAATATTCGAAAAACGCAGTTTTATTGTTACAGAAAAGGTTCCTGACGCCGAGGCTTTGGAGCGAAATCTACCGGCTTATTTTCAGGGTCAGCCTGAACCTGAAAACCTGAAACTTCGCAGAAATTTCATTGCGAAACTTGCGGGCTTTATAAATAAATTTCACCGGACGGATTATCGCCATCGCGACCTTTATTTTTCTCATATTTTTTATAGTGACACCGGCAGCTTCTATCTAATTGATTTAGCCAGGGCATTTAAGCCGATATTCCTGAAAAAGCGATTTCAGGTCAAAGATATTGCACAGCTTTACTATTCCGCCCCGGGCAGATATTTTACTAATTCCGACCGGCTGCGTTTTTATATAAAATACACAGGTCGAAAAAAACTAACGAATGGAGACAGGACTTTCATTCGCAGCGTTATAAAGAAAGCTAAAAAAATGGTTGAACATGACAAAAAACACGGCAAACAGCCGCCTTTTAAAAAATAGAGCAAAATAATAACCTTTTTGCAATGAAAATCGCACTTATTACAGAAAGGGTAGATAAATCACTTGGCGGGGCAGAACGCTCGGTACTCGAACTGGCGTCTGCGCTGCATCTACTCGGCGCCGAAGTTCACATATTGGCGGCAAAAGGCTCATCGGATGCTAAAAACGTGCATATTTTTTTCCCGCAGGGTTGGGCAAAACGCGTTAATTTTTTCATATTTGAACAAGCCTTGAAAAATCATTTCTCGACAAATAAATACGACATAATCCACAGCGTTCTGCCCTTCGATTTTGCCGATATTTACCAGCCCAGAGGTGGGACATACGCCGAGACCATTCTGCGTAACGCAGCAAGCCGGCGAAATAAAACTATCGAATTTTATAAAAGAATTTTTTCCGTATTCAATACCCGCAGAACAACACTGCTGCGGGCTGAGCGGAACATTTCGCAGTCACCGTCGGGGCCGGTAATCGCTGCTCTGTCACAATATGTAGCTGAGCAGTTCAGACAGCACTACAACACAAACCCTCAGCGGATAGTGGTAATACCCAATGGAGTAAAAATCGGCTTTGAAGCCGACGAAAATCAGACCTATATTTTGCGTTCAAAAATATTGGGCAAACTCTCATTAAAAGAAGTTGATAATCCGGTATTGTTTCTTTTTGCGGCAAATAATTTCAGACTCAAGGGACTGGCACCGCTTATAAAAGCAATGGCAATTGCATCCCCAAAAACCAGCCGACAAAAGGTATGTCTAATCGTCGCCGGCAGTGACAATACGAAAAAGTATCAGCGGCTCGCACGCTCGTCCGGCCTGAAAAACATTTTGTTTGTGGGAGCACTTTACCATATACAAAACGCCCTCGCAGCAGCGGATGTTGCAGTTCTGCCTACATTCTATGACCCTTCGAGCAGATTCATTCTTGAGGCTCTGGCTGCCGGCAAACCTGTAATAACCACAAAATTCAACGGAGCTATCGATTTGTTTGTAAATAACCGGCACGGAATAGTCACCGACTCGCCGCTGGATATCCAGGGGCTGGCTGATGCAATTGTCTATTTCACAGATGCAAAAAATATCCAACTGGCCTCGCACGCAATCACACAGGATAGTCTTAAAGAAAATATATCCATCAGCAGAGTAGCAGAACAACTGATGAGGGTATATGATATTATCATACAGAAGAAAGGCCGACAATAATGTCTTATGTATTGGTAATTGCTATAATCTCTGCTTATCTTATAGGTTCGATTCCATTCGGACTGCTAATTACCGCTGCACACGGCAAAGACCTGCGTAAAATCGGCTCAGGCAACATCGGAGCAACAAACGTCGCCAGGGCGCTGGGTAAAAAATGGGCGTATATCTGCTTTGCACTGGATTTGCTGAAAGGCCTTGTTCCTATGCTGCTGACAAGACCTTTGATTTCAACACAAATCCATAACAACTACATCACTTTATTGATTCTCTGGCTGATAGTAGGTTGTGCCGCAATTTTGGGACACGTCTTCCCCATATACCTGAAATTCAAAGGCGGCAAGGGCGTAGCGACAAGTTTCGGCGTGGCTCTCGGCCTTTGGCCGTATTTTACAACCAGTGCATTGTTTGCATTAAGTATCTGGCTTGTAGTGGCCCTTATCTGGCGATATGTGTCACTTGCATCCATAGCCGCAGCGATTAGTTTTCCGGCATTTCTGATTTTCGCAATTTTCCTGCAACCAGAATGGCGATTTGCCTCTCTCTGGCCGTTGGTAATAGCCTCTGTCGCTATTCCATTGATGGTAATTATCCGTCATCGTGAAAATATAAAAAGACTACTTTCCGGCACGGAACACAAAATCCTACAGAAGAAAGAGGCAAATTAGGAATT
>CAZYWY010000191.1:0-3065 GCA_964651605.1 uncultured Pirellulales bacterium
TTTCCGGCAGTTCGCCAAGAAAAACGTACCTTTGAACTTTCAAATACATAATTAAAGTGCACAAGCTAATAAAAATAATCATTGCCGCAATCCAGTAAAAATGCGCTTGAATCGCTGCGATTACAAGTACCAGCTTACTCCAGAACCCGCTAAAGGGCGGGATACCAACGATAGAGGCTGACGCAATAGTACAGGCTGCACGCGTTACAGGCATTTTCTCCGCCAGTCCACCCATCTGTCTCATCTGTCTTGTGCCGGTCGCCATCTCTACCGAGCCGCTTGTTAAAAATAACAAGGACTTATAGACAGCGTGGTTGACAAGGTGGAACAACCCGCCGAGGATAGCTAAAGAAGCCCAGGCAACATTTCCACCTGTGGCAATGATAAGGCCGCCTAAGCCGACCCCCAGAATTACATAGCCGACCTGGCTAATGCTTGAATAAGCCATAAGCCGCTTTAAATCCCATTGTCCTATTGCCAGAAACGCACCGGCAACCATACTTAAAAGGCCGAGGACGATTAAAAGCCACCCTATTGGTATAGAAATGCCGAACACATTAAAAACCACACGGATAAGAGCATAAACGCCAAGGGTCTTTATTAATACGCCGGACAGCATTGCTGAAATCGGCGCCGGAGCTGATGGGTGTGCGTCAGGCAGCCATGCGTGAAACGGTACCAGAGCGGCCTTCAGGCCAAAGCCGACAATAAATAAAGCCAGAGCAAAACCAAGGCCGGCATTTAGACCTGAACTTTGAATGGCCTTTGAGATGTAGGCCATATTAAGAGCGCCAGTATTACCATAAACAAGAGCAATCGCAAAAAGGATAAATATAGAAGCGATGCTGCCAAGAACCATATACTTAAAAGATGCCTCCAGTTCCTCATGCTCACAACCAAAGCCGACCAGAGCATAAGAAGCCAGCGATGCAATTTCCAGAAATACAAACAGATTGAAGATGTCTCCTGAGAGAACCAGACCATTCATTCCCGCGACCATAAGCATAAACAAGCTCAGGTATTTTGACTTGGCGGTGTATTGCTCCATATATCCGGCGCTAAAAAGCATAGAAGCAGCACTGACAACACTAACAGTCAAAAGTAAAAGAGAGCTTAAACCATCAAGGACAAGGTTAATTCCCAACGGTATGGACCACTTGCCTACTTCATATACGGCAGACTGCCCGATAGTAGTAATAGCCAGCGCAAGCAGCAAAATGGTTGCCAGATTGGCTAAGATTGTTGCAGCATTTTTGCCTTTCCTGCCGAAAAGCGGCAGCACAAATGCCGCTACTAAAGGGATAGCAATAAAAACAGGAAGCGGTATGCTCATCCTTTTAGCCTCCTTAATTCGGTAATATCAAGGGTATCGTATTTCTCATATATTCTGATGCACATCGAAACCATCAAAGCCAAAGAACCTAAAGCGATAACGATTGAAGTAAGCACAAGCGCCTGTGGAAGTGGGTCAACTGCAGTATTGATAAAGTTGGCAGCAATCTGTCCTGTTTCCGGTTCGAGGTAGGTTTTATCAACAATTGGTGCCGTGCCGCCGGTTTGGTAACCAAGCATAATTAGAAAAAGATTGACTGCGTATTCCATAACCGCCAGGCCGATTACAATCTTGACTATATTTTTTTTGACGACCGTGCAATACAGCCCGACCATAAACAGTAAAAAACATAACGCATAAGGCATTGGTTTTACTCCTTTTTGCCCCTTGATATATCAGGTCTAAACATCGAGAGGGTAAGAATAACCATAAATAGAGACGCACCAACTTTCAGACCAATAGCAATGTTCGATAACGGGATGGTGCCGGCACTTATAAGCCGTAACGGCTGACTATACTTGACCAGATAATTGACGAAGAAAACACCTCCGAAAACAAATCCCAAAATCGCTATTAGGGCGAAAAAGAACGCCCCAAGGCAATCGAGTTTTGAGGCAACAGGCAGAGAAAGATTTTCCTCTACAAATTCTCTGCCGTATGCCAGCATAAGCAGGATATAGGAACAAGCCAGAATCACGCCGCCTGCAAATCCGCCGCCAGGGGTCAGATGGCCAAAAATAATGATGTTAATCCCAAACAAGAATATAAGCACCTTGACCCAACTGGCAACAGTCTTTACTATTACTGTCATCCCTTTCATCAGTCTGGTTCCTCCAGAAGTTTTCTACTCTTTTTCCGCAGGATTACCGTAGCTCCTATAATCGAGGTGAACAGCACGGTGGCCTCGCCGAGTGTATCATAACCTCGATAATCAAGAATAATCGCTGCCACAATGTTCGCTGCTCCGGTTTTTGCGAGTCCTTCCTTTATATAGGTGTTAGAAGCAGCATTTGCTGCTTTGGTGGTGAGAGGCGTGCCGAAATCAGGTAAAGTTTCAAAGACTTTCATCCCTGCCAGGAAGATTACAAATATAACAACTACTGAAACAATGGTCCCGAAGAACTCTCTGCCACCGCTGATAAAAGTCAAATCACGTGCGATTGTTGCACGAATTAAAATAATCAGACCAAGCACCTCAACAACAATCTGTGTTATCGCAATATCAGGTGCACGAAGGAACAGGAACATTATAGAGGCACCAATACCGATTGCGCCTACGCAGATTATGGAGCTTAAAAGGTCTGTAGTTTCTACCGCGATAATAGCAGCAACTATCATAAAAAGCAGTAAAATATAAAATATAGCCATACTCGCCTCACCAAATCTTACAAACTATAAATAGTACTACCAGCAATCCTAACATTACCCAGGTCAGATACATCGGCAGGACTCCGGAATGAAGCCATCGCAAAAAATTCGTCAGGTTCAAGCCGCATCTGCCGCCTTGATTATAAGCATCAAAATATCCCTTTTCCTGACCGCTGTAAAGATACTTCAATCCATTCATAGACGAAACAGTTTTATAAAAATGTGTGCCGGAGATAATTATCCGGTCATTATCCATTTTTTCACCGCAGATCCAGGTCGGTACGATTCTGACTTTTGACGAAAATCTGCCGATAAGCCAGAAAAAGATACCCACTATTATACCTGCAACTATCAGACTTGTCGC
>CAZYWY010000191.1:3075-4752 GCA_964651605.1 uncultured Pirellulales bacterium
GGCGAAACCGCCAGGGCAGGGTAAATGAAATTCTTCAATGGTATATTGTAGAAGATTCCAAAAAACACACACAGCACAGCCAGAATCGACATTGGAATAATTTGTAGAGCCGAGACCTCTTTAACATCTTTCAGACTGCTGGGCATCCTGGAGAGAAATATCGAATGTATTATTTTCACAAACGATGCTAATGTCAGGGCACTGCCGAACATTGCGGTAAGAAGCCAAACAGGCCACAAATTCGCAGCCGGATTTGTCTGTTCCGACCCCATCTGAATTACACCCTGATAAACCATCCACTTGGAGACAAAGCCATTAAAAGGCGGAATACCGGAAATACTCAGAGCAGCAACCAGACAGGCAGCAAACGTCCAGGGCATCTTTTTGCCAAGGCCGCCTAATTTCTCAAGGTCGGCAGTCCCTGTCTGCTGCTCTACCGCCCCGCCGCACAGGAACAAACAACATTTATATATAGCATTATTGAGCATGTGGAAAACACCGCCTGCGATACCAACAGGAGTACCGGTAGCTATACCAAGAATCATATAACCGACCTGGCTGACAGCGTGATAACTCAGCAGCTTTTTGAGATTATGCTGAACCATTGCAACCATAACGGCAATAATAATTGTTGCAGCACCGATTATCGTCAGTACAAGACTTAATGCAACCGACTTTACCACAAACATCTGTCGCACAAGAACTATCAGCAGATAAATCCCAAGCAATTTGTCGAGCGCTGCCGGCAGCAGTGCCATAACCGAAGCAGGTGCATATTCACCGCTGGTCGGCAGCCAGGTATGCAAGGGCATTGCGCCGGCCTTTGTGATGGCCGCTGTGAGCAAAAGCAAAAATGCGATAATTGACATCGGCGATGTGGTCGCAATATTTATATCTGAAATAATAAATGTGCCGGAAAGCCGCCAGACCATAAATACGCCGAGCATAAAAGCGGCATCAGATGCGCCGAGCATTGCAAAACTTTTAGTCGCCGCGAAATTGACGCCTTTGCCTCCTGTTGTAATTAAAAGGTACAGGCAGAGCGTAACAATCTCCCAGAAAACCAGCAAAAATAAAAGGTTATTGGAAAGTAATATCCCCGCCGAGCCGCCGAGCGTCAGCAAAATTGAACCATAATAAATATTGGAATTGCGGTTGTCATCGTCGGCTGTCCTGGCTCGAAACGAATACATCGTAATCAAAACTCCGAAGCCCATCGCAAACAACAACATAAACTGTCTCAGCGGATGTAAGCTAAATATCAACATCAGCTTAATTTCATCGAGTTGCAATATTGACCAGACAAAAACAGCCTGCTCGGTTCTGAAAATTATGATAGCTGCAACAAACGCAAAAATAGATATACTCAGAGTTACCGCCCGCAGGATGCGGCTTAATCTGCCCGGCAAAAATAACATAACAAAACCAGCAAGCAGCGGTAAAAAGACAGAAATTGACAGAATATTATCCAATTTAGCATTCCTCCAATGAGCTTGGCCATCCTGCGGACTTCAGTGGTGGTGTCCCGATTTCCTTTTGTATTCGTGCAGTTTTATCCCGGCTGAGTTTCAGCAGCGAGGCATAATCAAGCACAACGCTGTTGTGCGAATCAACTACTGCAAGTCTTTCGGTGCAACTGTAGCACGGGTCAACCGCTGCCAGCGTAATTGTTACATC
>CAZYWY010000192.1:0-3649 GCA_964651605.1 uncultured Pirellulales bacterium
GGGAAATTCCCTGCCGACTGTCCTGTCCACCAGCACCGCCAGCCTGATTGCCCTGGGTCTGCCCAAATCCAGCAGTGCCGATATTGCAGCCCTTGCGGACCGGCCGGTATAAAGCACATCATCTACCAGTATGATGATTTTGCCCTCGATATCAAAGCCGATTTCGGTCGTTTGTACGGTTGGATGAGGCGTGACGCCCGGGCTGTTCAAATCGTCGCGGTACAGCGTAATATCCAGCGTGCCGCAGGGGATTTCTTCGCCCCGGATTGTGGATAAATCGTCGGCCAGTCTTTGTGCCAGCACTTCTCCTCTGCTGCGGATTCCGATAACTGCGATTTCCAGTTCAGCCGGAATCCCGGCAGTTATCTGTTCGGCGAGTTTGTTAATGGCCTGTTGGACCTTTTTTGAATCCAGTAAAACCTTCATATATGAAAATTGTAATTTGTAAATCCCAAAATGTAAATTGAAAATGGCAATTAACAAAGATTTAACTTGAAAAAACACCCTTTTTCTGGTAAGATAAGGGCGTATTTCGGAGAAAAAACATAATATTTTAAGCTGACAATCAAACCGGCAGCCTGGGGGCTGCTGAGATTGTCGGTCAGGGGAGCAGGTAAGTGGTTGAGAAGTTTGGCCGTACCGCAGCGTTGGCTCTAATTTTCTGTCTGTCAATCGGTGCAGTTTCAGCATCAGCACAGGAAGTTTCGGCTTTTGGGCCCGGCCCTGCGGCGTTGAGGCAGGCCGGCATTTACAGCCTGCGGCAGTTCGACCCATCCCTGACCGGTGCCGGCGTAAAATTCACCGTGATTTGCCGCTCTTTCACCTATATCGACAACCAGCCGCAGAATGACTATAGGCCGTTTATCGGGCATAACAGCCTGGCTTTGGGCAGGTTCAATTTCCACGACCAGCCCGGCGTCTGGGCCGGAATATCTCCGCATTCTACCGCTGTCTGCTCGCTGTTATTCGGGCAGGACCCTTATGCCTGGTATCCGGCAGCGGGGCAGTTCTATTACGAAGGTGCCGCCCCGCTGGGTCAGGCCGATATTTATGAGCTTGTCAATTTCCTTTGCGGTTATCTGGCCGACCAAACCCCCTCCGATACCGATGTCCTGACAGTCGATTTCGGCAGGCAGTTCGATGACTGGTGGACAAGAGGCATAGAATTACTGGCACAAAAGAACGGCATTATAGTTGTGGCCGGCATAGGCAACGGCACTGACGCACCCGACCCGCTGCTTTATCCTGCCGCCGGTGCAAATGCCATCGGCGTCGGCGTGGTCGATTCCGTCAGAACCGCCGATGAAATCATCAGCCTCGAGAATTTTACCCTGCCCGATGCCAACCATTCAAGTGCAGGCCCAACCGCCGACGGCAGGTGCAAGCCCGACATCGTGGCTCCGGGCAACAGTCTGGCTGCTGATGCAGTTCAGCCCGACCAGTACGAGCCGACAGGCAACTATTGCAGTTTTGCTACGCCCATCGTGGCAGGGGTAGCCGGGCTGCTTGTCCAAAAAGCAAAGCAGACACCCGGCCTCGAACTGGCTGCCGCCAAAGACGGCGGTAACTGCCTGATTAAGGCCGTCCTGATGAACTCCGCCACGAAATTGCCCTTCTGGCACAAAGGCAGACTGAGCGGTGATGACGACCACACTGTACCGCTGGATTACCTCCAGGGTGCAGGCCTGGTCAACGCCGTCGCTGCTTATGATAATCTAATCGCAGGCCGGCACGCCCCCGGCACTATCGCATCTTCGGGCTGGGATAATAACCTGCTGGCCCAAAACGCCCCGAAAATTTACCGCTTTAGCCTTACCGACCCGAACAATAAGGTTATTACCGTAACCCTCGCCTGGAACAGACATTATAAAGACATTTTTCCATACGACGCTGAACCTGCAAAAGACAGCAACCTTCGGCTGGAGCTTTGGACAGTCAATCCGCAGAACTCCGCCTTAAACATCCTTCTCGATTACAGCGACAGCCCCGCTGATAATGTCGAACACATCTATTTCCCTGCCGTTTCAGGATTTACGGATTATCAGCTTGTTGTTACAAACAGCGATGAATCGCGAGGCACGAGCAGCCAGGCACGAGAGACCAGATATGGCCTGGCCTGGAGTGTCGGTGAAAAGCCCAGCAGGAGTGACATTCTCTGGTATGACCTCAACGCCGACGGTACGGTCGATGATGCCGCCGACCTGACTATTTTGCTCAATAATCTGTATGAAAGCAGCAAAACTCCCGATTCATACCTTACCGGCGATATCAACGGCGACGGCAGAATTGATGTTGAAGATGTGAAGTCGCTTTTTAAGCAGACCGGCAGAAAGGCCGACTGGCTCATCAGCGAATAAAGCACGGCTATTTTTCATTTTCGTGAAAACAACCAAAATCCGGATGACAAGCCGCAGCAGCGGTGGTATAATTAAGCCCGTGAGATAATTAACAGGGCGACTATTATGCAGATTGGAAGAAGCTGGCTAAAAAATATTATACTGGCAGTTGTTGCTGCCTTGTGTCTTACTGCCGCTTTTGTAATTTCGGCAAATTCCCATTCAAAGAGACAAATCGCTAATTTATCGCCTGATTCCTATAATTGGCCTGAAGATTTCATAATCAGAGCCGCCAATGATGTCTCCATAGAGGCATCAAGTCTGACTGCGGATGATTATAACTGCCTTGATACTGTGGTTCTCGATAACGATAGTTTGACAGACCTTGCGCCGGTAACACGATTTAAGAATCTGAAAAATCTCACCCTTATTAGTCTGAATATCCGCAGTCTCAGGCCGCTTGAGCAGCTTAAAAACTTGCGGACGCTGAATATGACGTATGTCAGGGACGAAGTTGGAGGAGCATCAACAGAAAACATCAGACAGGAGGGTTTGCGTGATTTTATTAGTTCGTCCCTGCCGGTAGAACGGCCTGTTGATATCAGCCCATTGGTGAAACTGACAAGCCTACAGGAGCTGAATATAGAAAGCACAAAAATAAAAGATATCAAAGTCCTCAATCGCCTGAAAAATCTCCAGCGATTAAATCTTGATTTTATATCTTTAACCGATGTGAAATTTCTTGACGGGCTGAAGAATCTGAAATATCTTAGAATTTTAAACTCGCGTGTTAAAGAAACTATTAGCCTGATGCCTCTGAAGTCACTTGTGAATCTGGAAACTCTTCTTCTGGACGTGCAAAACAAAGATATAGAACCCCTTGCCAATCTGACAAAACTGCGGGAGCTTACCCTTTTTAACAAAGGGCTAAGTGACATCAGGCCTCTTGCGAATTTGAAAGACCTGCAAAATCTCTATCTTAGCAGCCCACAGGTCAGCAATATTCAGCCCCTTGCGGGGCTGACGAATCTGCAAAATCTCAACCTTGGCAGCACACAAGTCAGCAATCTCCAGCCCCTCGCAAATCTAACGAATCTGCAAAATCTCAAGCTGTATCATACGCCGCTCAACGATATTGGACCGCTCGCAAAGATGACAAATCTGCAATTTCTTAAAATAAATGATACGCCGGTCAGCAATGTTGATTCTCTTGCAAATATGACGAATATGAAATATCTTTTCCTTGAAAATACAAATGTCAGTGACATAGGGCCGCTTAAGAATCTGACAAGCCTGGAACGACTTTTCCTTAT
>CAZYWY010000192.1:3659-4733 GCA_964651605.1 uncultured Pirellulales bacterium
CAATTTTGTGATATTCAACCCCTTGCGAACCTTAAAAATCTTAAACTGCTTTTTCTTGATAATACACAGGTTAGTAATCTGATGCCCCTTGCCAATCTAACAAAACTGCAGGATATATCTCTTGCTAACACTCAGGTTAGTGACATAGGGCCGCTTGAAAACTTAACGAATATGCAGACACTTAATCTTGGTAAAACTCAGGTCAGCGACGTCAGCCCTCTGGCTGGCCTTGTCAATCTGAGTTTTCTGGTCCTTTCCAATACGCCCGTCAGCGATATTAGGCCTCTTGCGAATCTTGTGAATCTGCATAGTCTGTCTCTGCAAGATACGAAAGTCAGCGATATCCAGCCTCTTTCTAATCTTGTGAATCTAGAATGTCTGTATCTCAATAATACGAAAGTCAGCGACATTCTGCCTCTTGCAAATCTGAAACAATACTTGCACTTGGACATCAGCCGGACACCCGTAAGTAACGAGCAAATCGAACAGTTGAGGAAATCATCGCCGAATATTAGCATCAGTCTCGACTATCCTGCGGAGCAGTGATATTGCTCTATTTGGAACCGGACAAGGCGGATGACAGCACGAATTCATAATGGCTGTTCATGCTGTAAGTCCTTGTGAATGCTGAACTAAGATACTCACAATCAATCAAAAACGTAACCCCCCTCAGAGAAAATTAAATTTTTTTGAAAAATCTTTAACAGCCTACCTGCATAAGACTTACAGCTTATGTATATGGTGATAATTTCCATTTTTTTCGCAAAAAACAGGTTTTTTCCCTATATATAGAATGACGTTGAAAAGTAAAAAGTGAAAAGGAAAAAGGGAAAAAAGGCACAAAGTAAATAATATCAAATATTAAAAAGCAAAATGCAAAATGACCAAAAATTCAAAAATGAAAAATTGACGTTTCAGCGTACAGCGTTCGGTTTTTTCTGCCCGCTGTCTTTTTGCTTTTTACATTTTAATTTTTGATTTGCATTTAAAACCCCATTATCAGTACTGATATCATTTGCGATTAATAATTGCGCTGAGCATACTTTGTTCGACAAACGGATTTAGTAAGAACTG
>CAZYWY010000193.1:0-4700 GCA_964651605.1 uncultured Pirellulales bacterium
ATTTATGGTAGGTTGTGCAAGGCACAACGTTCATCTTAATTTGATATGGTGTGCGGTGCACACCCTACGAAACTGGCATGAGCAGAAAGATTAGCGACAAGTAAATGATGATGCAGTATAATGTTAGTTGAAAAAAATAAATAAAGAAAACTTTAAAAAGTCTTGCTTGACAATCGGCAGGCTTTCATGAATAGGGTGGGGAAACTTGTGGCCCAGCCCCACCCTACAAAACTGCATATGCTAGACAAGAAGACCGAAATACTACTTGATGAATTCCTTCGCAACTTGGGATTCAACGTCTTACGGATTCCCAGGTCTGACGAAGAGCGTAGACCTGATTTCATCGCGTCTAAGGACCGCGAGACCTATGTTATTGAAGAAAGAAGCAAAGAAATACTTCGTCTCTTTGACGAAGCGGAGAGGCAAGCAAAGAAATGTGGAATTGGCTCAGCTTCGGATCACCTGATGCCATCAAACACTTTGTCCGGCATCGTGAAGGGAAAGAAGGGCCAACTGGCGCATACAGAGTCGGCAGATGCTTTTCAGATACTGTGGTTTTCGTGCATGCGCAGCGGGGCGGAACACATATTTGAGCTTATGAGGCGTACGCTCTATGGCCTTGCATACGTAAGCGTGTGGTCCGCAACTGCACCTGATCTATTGAAACCATCTTTACCCTGCTATTACTACTCTCGGAACACATTCTTTAGTTGCCCTTGGCTCGATGCTACCGTGCTCTGGTCTGAGAAGCAGTGGGCATTGTGTGTAAATGATTTCAGCGATCATGTGGAGGCACTGCGCAAATCCAGTCTCTATCGCCTGTTTGTCGAGGGAGGGGGCCTGGTAGATGCGCCAAAACTCGAAAAGGCAGGTCATGCGTTTCTCATACGAGGTAGTGTGGATCGGACGGATGAGCAGGCTAAGTGGGGCTATCTTCTGAAGGAATACGGAGTCCGGACGTCCGTTTTGCTACATACCAACGAGCAAGAGAAGCCGGGTGAGAGGTCGGGTAGGAAGTCAAGATTGAAACAAGCGGATTCTGAAAACCGAGTCTCGTAGGGTGAGGCTGGGCATAGCCACAAGTTGCCCCACCGATTTAACGTCACGCTAATTTATATGCGATTTGCTCGTCCAAAATATCCTTGACCGTCAGAGCGATAATCGTCTTGCCGGTCTTTTTGAAAAAGGCCTGGATTTCCGCAATGGCATCGCCTGTATCGGATTTCTTCGCCATAGAACGATAGTGTAAGGCCAGGTCGGCAATTTGCAAGTAAAAAGGCCGGATTAGCCTGAATTGAATAAGAAATAATGAATATTGAATGATGAATTCGTTACTTGTTATTCGCTATTCGAGCTGGTTCTTTGGACTTTTTTCTGCCGAGGATTTCATCGGCGGCGTCAGGATTGGCCGGCGGCCAAAGACCCTGCGACTGAAGCTGCTTGAGATTGTCGAGCTGCTTGTAGCTGACAATAGTTCTGCATTTGGGAAATCTCGAACAGCCCAGAAACGGCCCTTTCTTACCCTGCCTGATGAGCAGCTCGCCCTGTTTGCATTTGTGACACTTGATGCCGGACGATTCCGCCGGCGGCTTTGGGGGCAGAGCGTTGCCCTGCTTGTCAATTTTCATTATTGTTTTACAGGTCGGATAATCGCTGCAGCCCAGGAACGGGCCGAACCTGCCGTTTTTCTGTACCATCGCTTTGCCGCAGTTGGGGCATTTGAACTCGGTTGGTTTTTCAACGAGCATTTTGCCCTGCTTGTCGCAGGGGCTTGCGAAAGTGCATTCGGGATAACCGGAGCAACTGAGAAATTTTCCGTTCCTGCCGAATCTATAAACAAGCGGCCGGTCGCACTGCGGACATTTATATTCGCTGGGGGTCAGGTCGGCCTTGGCGTGTTTCATCATTTCGCCGGCAGTATCAAGGCTTTGCTTGAACGGCTTGTAGAAATCCTTCAATACCGCCTGCCAATCCAAATGCTGTTCTTCGATGTCATCGAGCCGCTTTTCCATATCCCTCGTAAATGAGATGTCCATTATCATCGGGAAATACTCATTGAGCTTGTCCGTTACAACGTCACCGAGGTCGGTGGCGTGGAATTTTTTATCGAGCTGTTCGACATAACGGCGGTCCTGTATCGTGCTGATAATCGTGGCGTAGGTGCTTGGCCTGCCTATGCCTTCCTTTTCGAGGGCTTTTATCAGTGACGCTTCGGTGTATCGGGCGGGCGGCTTGGTAAAATGCTGCTCAGCGGTTATATCGACGGTGTGCAGTTTTTGCCCAACCTTCATCGCCGGAAGCTGCTGCTCGCTCGATGCGATTGACCAGACCTTTGTAAAGCCGTCAAAGACAAGCACCCTGCCGGTGGTTCTGTACCAGCAGCAGCCGATGGAAGTATCGGCCTTGATTTTGACATTGGTAACATCCCATCTGGCAGAAGCCATCTGGCAGGCCACGAAACGCCGCCAAATCAGGTCATACAGCCGATACTGCTCGTTGCTGAGGTGTTGTTTTATGTCGGTGGGTGTCAGGTCAACATCGGTCGGACGAATCGCCTCGTGTGCCTGCTGAGCATTTTTATTCGATGTGTAGAAGAGGGGTTTTGCCGGCAGATAGGCCTGGCCGAAACAGTTGCCAATATATTTTCGGGCATCCGCAACAGCCTCCGGTGACAAATTTGTGCTGTCGGTTCTCATATAGGTGATTAAGCCCAGAGAACCCATTGAACCCAAATCAATGCCTTCATAGAGCTGTTGTGCGATGGCCATTGTGCTTTTGGCGTTGAAGCCGAGCCTGTTGGCGGAGGTCTGCTGAAGCGTTGACGTTATGAACGGCGCCGATGGGCTGGAATACGATTCTTTGGTCTGCACCTCGGCCAACTCGAAAGCCGCCTGCTTCAGTGCAGCGAGAATTGCGTGCGATTTGTCCTCTGTGGTAACGTGAAAATTTTCATCGCCGATTTTGTAAAGCTCCGCCCTGAATGCACTGTGCTGCTGCAGCCAGGAGTCCTGCTCCGCCAGTGTCGGGGTTTTGTTATCAGGAGTTTTTGTGTCTATAAATTCACGCCACTGCCGGCTGTAATCGGCCTGCAAATTGGTGGTAAATACAGCCGGAATCAGCCAGTATTCTTCGGGTTTGAATTGGCGGATTTCGTGTTCTCTTTCGACAATTATCTTGACAGCAACCGACTGCACCCGCCCTGCCGAAAGACCTTTTGCAATTTTTTTCCACAGCAGCGGGCTGATTTGATAACCAACAATCCTGTCGAGAATCCGCCGGGCCTGCTGCGCCATAACCTTATTTATATCGAGCCTGCCCGGCTTGGCGAAGGCGTGCGTTATGGCGGACTTTGTGATGGCGTTGAAAATCACGCGATAGGTTTTTTCCTCCGGCACGCCGAGGATTTGCGACAAATGCCAGGCGATGGCCTCGCCTTCACGGTCAAGGTCGGTTGCCAGATAGAGCCTGTCGCATTTTTTCGCTTCGGCTTTGAGGATTGACACTGTTTTTTTTCTGCCGGGCATTATGTCGTAGGTCGGCTCGAAATTGTTTTCGATATCGACGTTAAGACCCTTGGAGGGCAAATCCCGCACGTGACCCATCGAGGCCTTGACCTCGAAATCAGGGCCGAGATATTTATTGATTGTTTTGGCCTTTGCGGGCGATTCCACGATTACAAGCGATTTTTTTGCAGCATTTTTAGCCATAACTTTTTTCCACAGCGATAAATTCAGGCTGTTTTTTTCGTTTCTACTGTTCAATCATCGGCGTTTGAGCAAATTAAATATAATAAATTCTAAACCGGACAAATACATAGCATAGGTAAATCTGTCAAGAAAAAATAAACTGCATCTGGAAGCCCGGCAGCATAAAATAGGTCAGGCTGGATACCTAAAAGGGGCATTTACTATTGACTTGCCTAATACATCGGGCTATTATTTTGTTGTTAATCAAGGAAACACATATGTTGGGATTTTTGAGAGAGATAGAACGAAATGAGCAGGGTGTCCTCATATTAAGCCTAAACTTTATTTGAGGGATTATTATGGCCGAACGTATCAATAAAGACGAATTCGTACGCCGGGTCGCAAAACGTATGAAGGCTAAGGAAGCAACTTCTCAAGTCTGGGTTGATGCAGTGCTTGATACTATGTATGATACTTTTAAAGGTGGAAAAGGAATAACACTGCCCGGATTTGGCGGCTTCTATTTGGGTAAAAAACGCAACGGCTGTGCCTTCAAATTCAATCCCGGCCAAAAACTACGCTCGTTGTTCGGCTGGTCATCCACGCACAAAGGTCCTTTGTAAATTCCAATCTTTATTGACTTGCCTGATATGCAGTGCTATTATTTCTGTCATAAGCGATGTAAAAATAAGGATGGTGTTTGTAATAGTGTCCGCAGAATTGCCGGAATCGCCTAAAACAGATTTGAGAATGAAGGAAATTTAATATGAAGCGGGAAAATAATATTAAAACGTTAAAACTTTTTTGCTCGTTACTTATTTTATTAGTTTTTGCAACTTTTGTGTTGGCATCGAGTACATCTCCGAAAAACTCATCTGATTCAAATGTACCTATGATTGAGAGAGTGAAACAGTTTATCAACGAGATGTTGCAGATAAAAGAAAAAACTATTCAACAAAGAAATGAACTCATAACAAAGCTGATGAATGTGGTTAAAGACGCAAATAATCCTAA
>CAZYWY010000194.1:0-4686 GCA_964651605.1 uncultured Pirellulales bacterium
AATACGTACTCCGACTTATCCGACAAATCCAAAAAATTGTCCAGGGTTTGAATCGTTGAATTCGGGTCGCCGTTCAGGTAATACAAATCAGCCAGTTCAACAAACAACTCCTTATCATTGGGGTTCTGGGTGCAAAGTTGTTTCATCAGTTCCACCGCTTTGTCTGTTTGAGCTACGCTCTTTAATGCGTCTATATATTCTTTCTGGTTGTTTTTGTCTCCAGGAGTAATCCGAATAATCTCTCGGAACAGTTCCAGTGCATCCTCGGTCTGGCCGAGATTCAAAAGCAGCCGACCCTGCCGTTTCTTAAGGCTGATACGCCCTGGTTGAGCGGCAATGATTTTGCCGAGATATTCCTGAAGTCCGCGAATATTATCGTCTCGGCGGAAAACCCGCTCAATTTGATAGCATATTTGATTTTCCAGCCAGGTATCCTGCCCCACAAGCTCCAGTGCGCCGGTGTATATCTCAAGGGCTTTCTCATTTTTACCGCTATACTGATAAATATCTGCCTTTCGAAGACGGCGCATTATCAGTTTGTAGTTGTCTTTTGTTTTTGATAGCAGCTCGTCACTGGTTTTTATAGCCTCGTCATAAAGACCTTCTGACAACTGTAATTCTATCAGGTCTTCATAAAGGTCCTCGTCTGACGGATATGCCGTAATTAGCTTTTGCCAGGTTTGCGCTGCGAGTTCTTTCTGGGCGGTGCGTGTGTATAGCTGGCCGAGCAGCTTGCCGATTTTTTTGGATAGTTCATTGTTTTTGCTGAGTTTGCCGGCTTGTGTTAAATCAATAATCGCGTTGTTGTAATCAAGTATTCTTGCCTCGGCACGAGCCTTTTGAAAAAACACATCTGCATTACCGGAATCCCTGGTTGCAGCCTGCTGGAACATTTTGATAGCATCGGTGTCTTTGCCCTGTCTCTCATAGAAAAATGCAAGCAACAGGGGGGACGCAGCGCCGGAATTCTCAGAGGCATAATTTTTGAGAAAGTTTTCCAGCCCTGCTACGCTGCCGGTATCCAGCCAGGCATCATAAAACCTGTCGTAAAGGTAGTCGCCGCTTGGAGTTGTACTGAGCAAATCGAAGTATTTTTTTGCACGAGAATTGGGCGTTTCGGATTGGCATAAGCCGGACTGTGTAAAGAAACTGAGGATTACCAGTACGGCAGTAACGACATTTCCGCGATGAAACATTTTTACTCCTTATCTCAACTAAAATGTCCCGCTGAAAAAATTCTAATACCTATGGCAATAATATCATACAGAAATAGCAAAAAGTCAACGAATTTATTCGTCCGTATGATATTTTACAAATTCTTTACAATCGAAAGGTTCTCAAATAATCTGTATTCATACCATTCTTGGTATTCTTTCTCCGAAATAGAGTATTGTTACTTTTTATGAAGGTATAGACGCTCGAAATGCAAATTAGTTACAAGAAAAATGTAAAATGCCCCAAAAAATTTTGAGGATATTTTTGTGATTATTATGGTTTAGAGTGAGGTTTTTGCAAAGTAGGGAAATCACTTATATCATAAATGGTGGCTGCGCATAATGGATATTACCAACCAGAACCCTATAATGCCCGCTACGATGTAGCCAATGACACCCATTGTCTGAAATGTTATTATACCCAGGACTTGACCATTCTGTGATACCAAAAGGCTCGATGCCACCAGCAGAGCTGCAATTATCAGTGCAAAGCTGACTCGGTTTGAGCTTTTGTCCAGCGTCTTTGTTAAAGTTTCAAGATGTTCGTGCTGGATATGTACATGAATCTTATCTTGTCTGAGTTTTTTCAGGATTACATTTATATCTTCCGGCAGTCTTGATGCTACATCGCCGGCATTCAGCATAGCTCTTCGAAAATTGCGAAGTACCTGTTTGGGTTCAAAATCCCGCAAGCCGGAGCGCTGGGCGTAAGGTTTCAGGGCTTCTATCAGTCTGAAATCAGGGTCCAGCGAGATTGCCAGCGATTCTATTGTCATCATACTTTTGAGCATCAGCGTAAAATGGGTCGGCGGATGCACATGGTTATTTCGAAATAAATCAAAGGTATGTGTTGCCACCATACCAAATGGAGTATCCTTCAGTCGAAAGTCGTGATAGGTATCAATTAATTGTTCAATATCGGCAGTTAGCTTGTGAACATCGGTTTTTTCGCCTAACATATCATCACGACTGAGGGAATTTACAATCTGTATAGCGTCCTTATCTACTATCGAAAGTACGATTTCATTAAAGAATTTACGGTCCTGTATTGACAGCCGGGCCACCTGTCCGAAGTCTATCGGAGCCAGGACGTTGCCGGGCAGGAGAAAAAAATTGCCGGGGTGAGGGTCGGTATGAAAGAAACCGTATTCGAACATTTGTTTGAGAACGAACTGGGCGCCTCGTTGCGCTAATATCTTTGGATCCAAACCATTTTCAGCAATGGCCTGTTTGTTTGTTGGTTTGATCCCCTCTATATATTCCATTGTGAGGATTCCTGTGGTACAGTACTGCTCATATACCTTCGGGATATGCACCGTGTCATCGTCGGCAAAGAGATTCGAGAAACGCAGCAGGTTACGCCTTTCATTGGCCAAATCAGTTTCCTTCGATACCGCCTCTGTGAATTCGGAAACCATACTTTCCAGCTCTATTGTTTGTTCGAAGAGGGTATTATTCAGTACTCCTGCAATATCGTGCAGGACCTCGCATTCGGCTCGAATTCTTTCTACTATTCCGGGCCTGCGTATCTTGACGGCTACTTTTGAACCATCGTTTGTCACGGCACGATGAAGTTGTGCAATACTGCCGGCAGCTATTGGTTTCTCATCGAAGCTTTTGAAAATGTTATTTATTCTACCGCCAAGCTCCCGTTCCAGCAGTGCAATCATTTTATCCGTATGTTCTGGGGCAACATCATCCTGCAGATGCTCCAGCTCAGTGATATATTCCGGCGGCAGCAAATCTGGACGTGTACTTAGGAGCTGGCCTAACTTGATGAAAGTTGGCCCCATTTCTTCCAGTGCCATTCGCACTCGCACCTGGCGAGAGCCGGATGTTATAGTCGGTTTGGTACTTGCCGGTGCTGTCTTTACTGTAAGCCTGCCTGACAGTCGCGAGCGAATAGAGGCTGCCATCTCTTCAAAACCGTACTTGGCCAGCACGGTCGTAATATGGCGATAGCATCGCAAACGGTCAAAAGTACCCCTCAGATGGAACTTCAGGGCATCCAAAAGCTATGACTCCGATTTGGACAGTTTGTCTATTTTCTTCTCAATACGCTCGATGTCTTCGCGGGTCGGCAGGTCCAGTCGCTCCATAGTCTCTCTGACTTGTTTGGCGATGATTTTTTCGAGCTCAATACGATTCTTATCCGCAGCATCCATCATCGTTTTAATGAAACCTGCCCGACTTTCTTTTTCAGCTTTACCTCGGCTGACATATTCATCGAATATTTTTTCAGCACGCTCCTGAGTCATTGAAATAGCGCCCAGACCCGCAAGAAATATTTTATCTAACGTTTCAAACATCGGTCAATCCTTTCATTTTTTTATTAGTGATTGTTGGAACTTTCTCTTTTTGTTTTTCTATTCCTGTCGGCTTCAATTCTTAATGTATAATAATACTTTAGTTTTGGCAGAAATTCTACAACAATTTTCTGCTGATTTCTCGGCAGTCCCCAACTGTAAAGGCGGTGGTATCTATAAACGCTCTAAACCGCATTACTACTCAACACCCAGCTTTTGCCGTAACACCTGTAAGTTAACCACATCCTCGCGATTATAAAACAGCAGCTTTTGGAGGGATTCTTCATCCAGATTATTCACATAATCCCACCAAAGCCGCACCGCCATATATCCATCCACTCCAGACAGTTGCCGTTCAATTCCCAGCAGCCTTTCCACAACCTTCAACCCTCCTTTTAATTTCTGCCTCCAGCAATCGTACATCAAATCGGTATGCCTGAAATAATCATTCAAATCAATTCCCAGCTTCGCTCTGATAAAAGGCAGGTCAAAATGTCTGCCGTTATAGCTGTAAATCTCATCCACCCCTTTGAGAACTTTGAACAAATTCCGTTGTTCTATATCATTCTCAAGCAGTTGAACAACCCGGATGCCGCTGCCATCCTCAAGACCTATGCCGACAACTGTCAAGTCCGAGTTGCGTCGGCTCAGGCCCGTTGTCTCTATGTCAAGATACGCCCTGTATTTCATCGCAATAGAAGGTCTTTGTAGTCCGCACAAAACTGCTTTCTTTTGCATCCCCGGCAATGTTCACCCCGCCAGATTTTATCAACCTGCTCCATAATCATTCCTATTATTTTTTCATCATCGGTAATAATGCCTGCCTCGAAATTTCTTTTATCTTTGCTTTTAGCACCCATCCCGGCACCAGTCAGATTTGCGCTGCCCGTATAAGCAAATTCGCCGTCGATTACTACAGATTTTAAATGGACACGGGGACATAAAATCCTTTCCATTCCTTTGAGCAGGTTCGGATAACGGTCAAAATCCCTTCTGAAAGCTGCCCCCGGCTCCTTTGCGTGGAGAAGCCTGATTTCAACATTTTTTGACGTCAAATCCGACAGAATTTCGAGAAATGGCACCATTTTGCTGCACTTGCTGACATACAGGTCTTTTATGTCGGACGTTGCCAGCCAGAGGAATTTTCGGGCTTTGGGAATCCGCTC
>CAZYWY010000195.1:0-4685 GCA_964651605.1 uncultured Pirellulales bacterium
GATATTCTGGCCAATGGCAGGCGAGTACGCAACAACCTGCTGAATCTTTATATCACCCCTAATGATTGCGGATATTCTCGGCTGGGTATCTCCATAAGCAAGACCTGCGGCACGGCGACAGAGCGAAATCGTATAAAAAGACTGCTGCGGGAATCATTCCGGTTGAACCAGGACGAAATCCCAGCAGGACTGGATATTGTGGTTTTATTTTCCGGCAGGCCTATACAGACCACGCCCACTTATGAACAAATCAGAGGTTCATTCCTTGCATTAGTATTAGTCGCTGCCAAGCTGTGAGTTGTGAACCAGCAGATATGCCCTGAGCAGTTCGGCGACGCTCCATGCCTGTGCAAAGCATCCTCTTGGCTGGTGCGGTGCATCGCCATCAAAGATTTCGCTTATACTGCCCAAACAGCCGTCCTCTGTCAGATGATTCAGCAGCGGCTCAAGCAGACCTGCGGCGAATTTTCTGCTGTCGGGGCTGAACTGGTGAACCTTCAAATAGCTTTCAATAAATGGTCCCAGCAGGTAAGGCCAGACCGTTCCCTGATGATAGGCTCGGTCACGCTGCTGCTGCGGGCCGGTGTATTTGCCGATGTAATTCGGCGAGGACTGGTTCAGCGTCCGCAGGCCGTAAGGCGTCAGCAGATACCTTTGGGCGGTATCGACGACGGCCTTTTGCTGTTGTGCCGTCAGGGGCGAATATTCGAGGCAAACAGCATAGAGCTGATTGGGGCGAAGCGTCTCATCGACCTGCCCGTCGGGACTGATGCAGTCGTTGAGATAGTTCCTTCTTTCATTCCAGAAGAGCCTGCAGAAGCTGTCCTTGACCATTTTGGCCATTGTGGAGTATGCCTGTGCGTTTTTGATGTCCTCAAGCTGACACAGATGTGCCGTCCTGCACAGGCAGTTGTACCACAGGGCGTTAACCTCGACCGCCTTACCGTCTCTGGGCGTGAAAGAGACATCATCGTACCGGGCATCCATCCAGGTAAGCTGTGTTTGCCGGTTGCCTGCGGTGAGCAGGGCGTCATCGTCTGCGTGAATATCAAATTTTGTGCCTTGGCAGTAGGATTCGATAATCCAGATTATGCTCGGCAGGAGCTGACGTGTGAAGCCCTTCATATCGCCGCTGGCCTTGAGATATTCGAAGCAGGCGTTGATAAACCACAGAGAGGCATCGACACTGTTGAAGTCTGCACTGGCATTGTAATCGTCGAACCTCGACGGAATCATACCGTCATCAGCCCATGCTGCGAAAGTACACAGTACCGATTTTGCTTCTTCAAATCTGCCGGTTGCCAGCAGCAGGCCTGGGATTGAGACGAAGGCGTCCCTGCCCCAGTCCGCAAACCAGGGATAGCCTGCGAGGATTGTTACACCGGCATTGTTTTTGCCCCTCTGAACAACAAAATCATCGGCTGCCAGGCAAAGCTGCTCAAAGGCACGATGCTCCGTATCTTCGGGCAGTTCCGCCTGGGCTGTTGAGCCAGCCAGGATTTCTCTGCGGTGGTTTTTTAATTCTTTCAGAGTCTTGTCCAGAAAAATTCTGACATTCGGAGTTTTAGCACCGGCGGTACTGATGGCCGGTGCTGTCCCGGCGTCGGTTAGTTCCGCCTGAAAGATGATTTTTGTCGGGGCAGTTATTGAGCATTTAAATAATCCAGGCGACCACAGGTCCTCGGTGTAATTCTGGTCTCTTTCTTTGTCCGTGCGATATACGAAATTAAACCACCACTGCGGGTCGGACTGGAAATGTGCATCGGGGCAGTTTATATAGAGCCGGCAGCTTTCAGGGTCGTCGTGCCGGATAAACAAGCCGCCGCTGTCCTGCTCGCAGAGCAGATTCGCCCAGGATTTTTGCAGGCCGTGAAAGTCACGCAGTCCGGCCAGTGGCCTGATAAGAAATTCCACGTCCTGCCGGACTGTGCTGAAGTCATAAACGACGATGACGATGTCCTGCCGGCGGGTAAGATATATGGACTTGGTCAGCCGAACCGTTTCTGTCTGGTAGTGAAAATGTGCACCGATGTCCTTATGGAAGCTCTTGAGAAATTTGTAACCTTCGGGGAAGAATTTGCCGTTGAATTCGAAGGTTGAAATATAGCTTGTTTGTCCGTCGGCAACGAGCATCTCAAGACAGTTGGACAAGGCCATAAATCTGTTGACGGGCGGATTGAGCGAGCCGATAAGCAGCCCGTGATAGGCTCTGGTATTGCAGCCGATGACTGATGACGATGCGTAGCTGCCTCGGCCATTGGTTAGCAGCCATTCCTTCGTTAATAATTCATCAACGGGGCGGTTCTCGGTCGATACGGTCAGTGCGGGATTTTTTTGTTGTAATGTCAACACAGTGCATCTCCGGCTTCTCGGCAGCAAGTGACAATGCCCGGCTGCTCTTAGCATAAATTATTTTCCTGAATGTTGCAGGCTGGATGCTCTTTATCGCTCCGCGTTGTCGGCCCCCCGACAAAAACAATTTCGCCTGCGGCTGATTTTGTGCAGCGGCTTTGAAGATTGCCAAGGACGTTCATAAAATTGATATAAGAGTCGTAGGGAGAGTCATAAGGATTAAAATATTTATGTACGTCACCATCGGCGAAGTACTTGGTGCACATATAGTAGAAGTGGTCGGACGACTGGAGCTTTCGCCAGTCCGAGATGATTTTTTCGTCGCCGGTCTGTTTGACGGTTTTTTCCATCCTGTACAACTCGTGAATGGCGTTGGACTGCATTGCGTTGCCCAGCCAGGCGGACAAGTCTCTTTCTGTGTCTGCCCAGCTTATTATGTGGGGGACATCGATGACATCGGCAACACCGTAGTTTCTAACGACCTCGCTGGGTGTCATAAAGTTGTTATCCGGGTGTTTTAGGATATAGTCCGGCAGGTGCCTCATAAAATCAAATATGCCGGTGTCCTCCCATTGATGTTCGCCGAATGTCTCATAGTCCATAAAAAGGTTGACCACATTGCCGTTGCCGTTGACGTTTGAGACCCACCGCGAGTACTTTTCAGCGGTCAGCGGCCACTGCGGCCAGCTACGATTGGAAAATCGAAAGGCAATGTCATCGCTGAGAGGATAATTTTTCAGCAGCAGCTTTATTTTGCTGCAGCCTCTGGGCTGATAAACAAAATTGGGATTTCTGTAACCTAAGATATGGTCTGCCCCTTCTGTCAGGATGGCATCGAAATCGCCGGTCGATTCTATAAGACGAGCCAGCTCGTTGTTATAAATCAACTCGGTATTTCTGAATATCCTTGGCCTCTGGCCAAAATAGTGGTCGATCACCTCGATTTGCTTTTTAATTTGCTCGATGAATTCTTCTCTTGAGTAGAGAAAGCTAAGACTGTGATAATATGTCTCCGCCAAAAACTCCACACAGCCGGTCTGTGCCAGGGCGTGAAACGTGCTTAAAACCTCCGGGGCATACATTTCAAACTGCTCGAGCAGTACGCCGGTTATGCTGTAGGAGATTTTGAATTTGCCGTTGTATTTCCGTATCAGATTCAAAAACGTCCGGTTCGCAGGCAGATAGCATTTATTTGCGACCTTTCTGCAAATAGCACTGTTTTTCTGCTCATCGAAATAACGGTCGTTCTTCTCAAAGACCGTGTAGCGTCTGAGTCTGAGCGGCTGATGAACCTGAAAATAAAAACATACCGAAGGCATAATATAAACCAAAGCGTTCAGTTTGCAGCGTTCAGTTATTTCTGTCCGCTGTATTCTGTCCGTTGAACGCTAAATTTTAAGCTGGTACCAGCATTTCCTCGTAAATTTTTACGCATTTGGCGGCTGCGTCTTTCCAGCGAAGTTTCCGTACTTCAAAGTTACCGTGACTGCGTAATGTCATCTGAAGCGGCGGGTATTTCAGCACCGCAACAATCTTATTTGCGATTTCCTCAACATCCCAGAAATCGACTTTAAGGGCGTGCATAAGCACCTCTGAGACGCCGCTTTGCTTGCTGATTATCACAGGCACATCGTGGTCCATTGCCTCAAGCGGGGCAATCCCGAACGGCTCAGAGACCGAGGGCATAACGTACAAATCCGCCATTTTGTAGATTTTCTGCACGTCATCGCCTCGTAAAAAGCCCGTGAAAAGCACCTTTTGTCCGATGCCCAGCTCTGCTGCAAGTTCAATCGAGCGGTGCATCAAATCACCAGAGCCGGCCATAATGAACCTGACATTATCTATTACCTCCAGCACCTTCTTGGCCGCTTGCAGAAAGTACTCCGGGCCTTTCTGCATCGTTATTCGTCCCAGAAACAGCACGATTTTCTCGTCCTTTTCGATATTGACATCGTTGAATGCCCAATTGCCGTTGCTCTCAACACCGTTATACACAACCTCGATTTTTTCACCGCTTATTCCATATCGGCTTATGATGATATTGCGGGTAAAGTGGCTTACTGCTATTACTTTATCCGCTCGCTGCAAGCCCTCTCGTTCGATATTATAAATCATCTGATTGACATGCTCGCCGCTGCGGTCGAACTCTGTTGAATGTACGTGGACAATCAACGGTCTTTTATTCAGTGATGCCACCGCAATGCCGGCAGGATATGTCATCCAGTCGTGGGCGTGTACGATGTCAAAATCCTCATATTGGGAAAGTTCCGCCGCAATGGCAGCATAGCGATGTACCTCTGTGTACATATCGTGGCTGTAATCCATCGAACTGA
>CAZYWY010000196.1:0-4675 GCA_964651605.1 uncultured Pirellulales bacterium
AGTTTTTTGCTCTGAATCGTTAAAATCTGTTGGCCAAACTGCAATTTTATCGACCAGCGTTTCCGGCATTTCTTTACTTAGTTCAGCAGCTTTGTCATAGTAAGTCCTTGCATTATCTGCTTCATCCCTGTCTGCTTTGTTTTTTTCGTTCAGCCACTGGACATAATCTACCTTTATTGTCGGTTTTCCGATGAGCAATGGGCTTGCACAAATAAACATATATATAAAGATGATCCCTATCATCTGAGCGGTTCGCAGCAGGGCTTTTTGCCAGAGCGGCCTGCATCGTTTTTTCGCTCGGCGAAGCAAAACCGCCAGCAGCTTAACATCACCGAAATTGGCAATTAGCTGCTGGGCTTTTTGCTCTTTCTCTGTGTCGTTTTTGCAATCTCGCAGCCCGTCCTCAAAATGTGCTGCCAATTCCTCCTGCACTTCCTGACGGACTTTCTTTCGGTAGTGCATCTTTTTTATAACCTGCCTTATAAAATCAACAGCACAGGCTGGAAGATGCTGTAATTGGTCCTGTATAATTTTCTTTGCCATAATAGACCTCGAAAATTGTCTTGCATTTACAGTGGCACACCCGAATAAATCCGGGTGTATGGATTCCTGCTTGCGCAGGAATGACACATACGCACTTTAGGCGGTTGCGATTGCTCCGCCGAATACAAGATTCAGGCCGGCTGATAATTCTTTCAACTGTGCCTTTTGCTTTGCCAATTCCTCTTTGCCGCTGCCGGTAATCGAGTAATATCTTCTTTTTCTGCTGGCCTGATTGTTCTCCCATTTGCCTTTTATGAGCTTTTTGGCCTCAAGATTGTAGAGCAGCGGGTACAGTGTTCCTTTGCCGAGGCTCAGGATATCGCCGCTGCGTTGCTCGATTGCGCAGCTTAGCTCGTAGCCGTACATCGGCCCGCGGGAAAGGAGCTCAAGCACAACCACCGGAGCGATGCCTTTTAATAATTGACTTTCAAACTTCATAAGACCTCCTGTTGATAAATTGGTTCTTTGATTTACTATATTATACATATTATGTATTGCATACTATGTGTTGTCAACTAAAAAATATAAATTTTTTATTTTAGAATTTTCAAAGTGGTTTTCGGCTTGTCGCAAATAATCAGCCGATGTTATAATTAAATCTGGTATATTGAGTTCCCGATGATAAAAGTGTGGAGACGAACGCAATGGACATCCAGGAAGAGCTTGATAAAAAAGGTCTCGTTCCGGCTGAATTAGCCGAGCAGGTTATCAAAGAGCCGGAAAATATCGCCGGTCTGATAGAAGTTTTGAAAGCCCCGAAAGGCACCGCCAGGTATAGAAGCGAGAAAGTGCTGCGCATTGTCAGCGAAAGCAGGCCTGATTTGCTTTATCCTTTTTTTGATGTTTATACAGGTTTGCTCGATAGCGAGAACAGCTTTATAAAATGGGGTGCAATCCTGACGCTGGCCAATCTTGTCAGGGCGGATACGCAGAAGAAATTTGACGATATTTTTGAAAAGTACTATCAGCCCATTACCGGCACGGTTATGGTAACTGCTGCGAATATAATCGGCAGCTCGGTCAAAATCTTATCAGCCAGGCCGGAGCTTGCTTCACGGATTACTAATGAGATTTTGAAAGTTGAAAAGGCCAAATATAAGCTGCACGACGTTCTGTCGCCGGAATGCCGCAACGTGGCTCTGGGTCATACTGTTGATACGTTCGATGAAATATTCGACCTGCTCGGCGACAAGGATACTCAAGCTGCCGTGGTTAAATTTGTTAAAAGGCAGTTAAAAAACACGCGTAATGCTGTGGTAAAAAAGGCAGAAAAATTTATCAAGAGGCACAAAATATAATTGCCGATGGGCTGTTATGGGAAAAGTGAACCCGAAAGAAGATAAAAGTAGTCTTGTTGAAATTGGAGTTGATATTTTTTTATTGCTGCTTAGCTTTGTGGTCGGAATCAAAGTATGGGCTTCTCTAATTGGCATATTAAGCGGGTTTGTCCCTATTAAAAGACCTTACTTATGGTCAACCATTTTTATGATAGTCATCAACGCAGGCCATTTTTTCCTGGGATTTTTTGATGTCGAATCAGACATTTCTGATATTCCGACAAGAGGTATTATGACATCGTTTCCTGATTTTGTCAGTATTATTGCCAGAATAGCTGCCTTTGTGACGATTTGTCCGTCTGTTTATCTTAAAAGTGCTGTCAGGACTTATCGAGCGAATCGTTCAGAACGGGACTATGATGATAGTAAAAATTTCGATTGAAATTACCTTTACATTTTTGCCGGCTTGCCGATATAGTAATAAAAACTGGTTATGATAGAATTAAAAACACAAAGCAGTGACATTTTACCATACTCGTCTCAAAGACAATTCAATCGTCCTTCTCCGGCGATTTTGGACTTGAAGGCGAATATCGTTTTCTGGTGTTTGGCAGTTGGGGGACTGATTCTGGATTTATGGTCGAAAAGAGCAGTCTTTAACTGGCTGGAACGTCAGGAAAATCAGGAGTTTTCGGTTATTGACAATTTTCTGCGGTTGCGGCCCGTGTTAAACGATGGCGCAGCGTGGGGATTGATGGGAGGCAAAGGTTATTTCCTCTCGGCGGTTTCTATTGTTGCGATTACGGCAATTTTAGTGATATTTCTGATTAGCGGACGCCGGCAGGTGCTGATTCATATCGCTTTGGGATTTCTGGCGGCAGGCGTATCCGGCAATCTCTATGACAGGGTTTTTAACGACGGCAAGGTGCGGGATTTTATAGATGTCTATCACAATACTTTTCAATGGCCTGTGTTTAATGTCGCCGATGCTTTGCTTTGCATCGGGGTGGGATTGTTGATTATTTCAAATCTGTTCACTGACAGGCCTGCTCAAAAACATGCTCAGCCACAAAAATAGGGGCATTTACCGCAGTTCCGATTGCTATCGCATCCGAGGGTCGGGAGTCAATTTCTATGGTTTGGCCGTTCAGGCTCAGATAGATTTTCGCATAAAATACGTGGTTGCTCAAATCATTGATGACAATTTTTTCAACAGTTGCACCGAGATTTTCGATTATGCTGACGAGCAAATCGTGCGTCATAGGCCTGGCGGGCCTGATGCCTTTGAGCCGGCGGTCGATTGCAAAAATCTCCACGATGCCGATGACGATGGGGAAGCTCCTCTGGCCGTTACGCTCCTTCAGAACAATGATTTGCTGGTCGGACATCTCATTGATTATTATCTTGGTTAATTCAGCTTCTATTTCCATTTTACTACCTTCTATGTTCAGGTTTTATTGCCTTGTTCCAGCTCTGCGAGGTGCTTGTTAATTGTCTCGAACTGTTCAGTCAGCAGTGCCAGCTTCTCACGTGCCTGGGCGACTACCTGCGGTTTGGCTTTATTTACAAAATCTGCGTTGGATAGCTTGGCCTTGACAGCCTGTATGGACTTTTCGATTTCCTGCTTTTGCTTGAGCAACCTTTGCTTTTCAGCCTCAACGTCTATTACATCGTGGACGTAAATCTGCATCTGCTCAACAATGGCGGTCGCTGCGTTGCCGGGCTTTTGGATGTCGGCGCCGGCGTTGAATTTTTTCGCGCCGGCTGACGAACAAATCAGGTCGGCCTGACTGTTTAACAGTTTCGCAGTTTTTTCGTCCGTATTTGCCGAAACTACAAGTGCCGAGGTCAGATTATACTGATTTCTTATGTCCCTCACCGAGCGTACAACACTTTGAATGGTCACTATTTCCTGTTCGCTCGTTTCGTCAATTAGTGACACCGGCAGCGCCGGCCAGGCGGCGACAACCAGAGCGTCGGCCTTTTTTGCCTCTGCCAGGCCGGGCAAATTCCTGTCCGGTGCGATTTCATTGAGCTTCTGGAAAATCCCCTCGGTGATAAAAGGCACAAACGGATGAAGCAGCCGTATAGACTGGTCCAAAACAAACGCCAGTACATTTTGAGCAGTCGGTTTTTGCTGCTGAACCTGCATTCTCGGCTTGGCCCACTCAAGATACCAGTCGCAGAAATCGTTCCAGAAAAATCTGTAAAGCTGTGACAGAGGCTCGCTGAACTTGAAATTTTCCAGTAACCGGGTTACTTCTGAAGCAGTCTTTGCCAGTCGTGACAGTATCCATCTGTCGGTAATGTCCATTTTGTCGGCGTCAAATCCGGCAGAATCTGTCCCTTCGAGATTCATCATTGCAAATCGCGAGGCGTTCCACAATTTGTTGCAGAAGTTTCTGCCTAAATCAAATTTGGGTGAGGTATTTGCCACCCGGCCATCCGGCAGAGTCATTTGCGCTACCGGCATACGAATATCCTGCGTGTCGGTGGTCATACTGGCCAGCGTGAACCGCATCGCATCGGCGCCGTGGCTGTCTATGGCGACCAGCGGGTCGATGCCGTTGCCGAGGCTCTTGGACATCTTTCGGCCTTCACCATCCTGTATCATTGCGTGGATATAGACCTCGCTGAACGGTATGTCACCGGCACAGTATTGTCCCATCATCACCATTCGGGAGACCCACAGTGTGATAATCTCTCTTGCGGTGCAAAGCACATTGCCGGGATAAAACGTCTTTAGCTCCTGCGTTTCATCAGGCCAGCCCATTGTGCTGAACGGCCACAACGCCGAGCTAAACCACGTATCAAGAACATCGGAGTCACATTCTCTAATATCAAACTTAAATATC
>CAZYWY010000197.1:0-4632 GCA_964651605.1 uncultured Pirellulales bacterium
AAAAAGGATAGATAGATGGAAAAAGTTCGGCTGCGTGAACAACTGCAAAAAAACCTGCTTGCGATGCCGCCGGAGCAGAGGGAGCAAAAAAGTCATCAGGCCTGCCAAAATCTGATTTCGATGCAGTGGTTCAGGGATGCCTCGACTATTATGATGTACCTGTCGCTTCCGCACGAGGCGGATACGTCCGATGCGATTCTTTGTGCCTGGCAGCTCGGCAAGACCGTCGCTGTGCCGAGGATTTCCTGGGGGCAAAGGCATATGATTGCGGTGCAAATCGATACGCTCGAAAGCGGCTTTTCGACTAGTCCCTCCGGCTTGCGTACACCAATTGCGGGTGAACCTGTCCCGTTCGAGGAAATCGATTTGGTGGTTACGCCCGCTCTTGCGTTCGACAAAAAAGGCAACAGGCTCGGCAGGGGCGGGGCATTTTATGACCGGTTTTTCGCCAATCAACAGTTAAAGGCTTTCCGGTGCGGCCTGGGTTTTGCAGAGCAGTTACTCGATGCTATTCCGGTAAAAGAACACGACAAGCCGGTCGATGCTCTGGTAACAGATGAAGAAATACTGTATTTTAACGGGCAGAATATAGAAGACAGAAAACAGAAAGGTCTTACCGGCTGAAGGTCTGAAATTGTATTTTAGGGATTTTTTGATAACAGCGATAAGGAGATTCAGATGGCACGTTACCGCTCAAGAGCAGAGCGAAGGTTTATAAATCGGATGTATATTGTCCTGTTGGTGCTTGTTGCCGGTGTAACAGTTGTTGTTGTATCAAAAGTTTTGACCGGCAAAAAGGCTGGCCCCAAACCAGCGGATGGTAATACTCCGCCGCAGGCCTTGTCGAGTACCGGCGGTACCGCTGAAACACCACAGCCCAATCTGCCGTCAGAATTATTGCTTCCGACGCAACAAGAGACAGTCCGTGATAATTCTGTTGAGCCTGAGCCGGTTGCGCCTGTGCAGCCGGAGCCTGTGCAGCTGGAGCCGGTACAAGAGCCTGCTGTGGAACCGGTAATTACGCCGCCTTCGGTCAGTCCAAATGTTGAAGCGGCTAATATGATTGCGAAGGCGCTGGCGCTGCTTAAGGAACAGCCGACCAAGATTATCCAAGTGCGAGATATGCTGAATCCCGTCCTGCAGATGCCTCTGAATGCAGAGCAGCGCTCGGCAGTGAAAAAACAGCTTGCGGAGCTTTCCGACAGTTGGTTGTTCAGTAGGACAGTTTTTCGGGATGACAGCCTCTGTGAAAATTATGTAGTTAAATCCGGCGAAGTTCTGGAGAATATCGGTAAGCGGTATAAAGTGCCTTATGAGTTTATCCAGACGGTCAATGGTATCTCCCAGCCTTCGTCGCTTCGCGCAGGACAGACTATCAAGGTAGTGAACGGTCCTTTCCGCGTTGTGGTATATCGTTCGACTTTCACGCTGGACGTGTATCTGCAGAATACTTACGTTCGCAGTTTTAAGGTTACTCTTGGCAAGACCAGCACCGAAACCCCGAAAGGCCTGTGGCGTGTCAGGTCCGGCGGAAAGCAAGTCAAGCCGGTTTGGACAAATCCAAATACAGGCAAGCTTGTTCAGCCTGATGACCCGGAGTATCCACTTGGTTCACGATGGATTGAGCTGGAGGGTCTCGATGAAAACACCAAAGACAAAATAGGCTTCGGAATCCACGGTACAAAGGAGAAGGAGGCTATCGGTACCGCTGCTTCGCTGGGCTGTATCCGCCTGAATAACGGCGAAGCAATTCTGGTCTATAATATGCTGGTGCCTATTGAATCGCTCGTGGAAGTGGCTGATTAAGTAAATTGTAAAGACACATAGAATTATGGTTTTATTTATTCGGAGTATATATGAAATTATTATTAGGATATGACGTTGGCAGTTCTTCGATAAAAGCATCACTGCTCGATGCCGATACAGGCAAAGTCCTGGCTGGGGCTACATCGCCTGAAAAAGAGTTGGATATTATTGCGCCGCAGGCCGGCTGGGCCCAGCAGGAACCGCAAACCTGGTGGGATAATATTATATCTGCCACAAACAAAATAAAGTCGCTGGTAAAGTTCAGTGCCGCTGATGTGCAGGCCGTTGGCATTTCATACCAGATGCACGGACTGGTAATTGTGGACAAAAGCAGTCAGGTTCTGATGCCTGCAATAATCTGGTGCGACAGCAGGGCTGTGCAAATCGGCCAGGAGGCTGCGAAAGGTATCGGGCAGGAGAAATGCCTGAAGAACTTGTTCAATCTGCCGGGCAATTTTACAGCCTCGAAACTCAAATGGGCAAAAGAAAACAAGCCGCAGATTTATTCCAAAATTTATAAAATGATGCTGCCGGGCGATTATATCGCAATGAAAATGACCGGCGATATAAAAACCACACCTTCGGGTCTTTCGGAGGGGATATTGTGGAATTTTGAAAAAGACGGGCTGGCTGATTTTGTTCTCGACTATTACGGCATATCCGCAGACCTGGTAGCTGATATAGTGCCGACTTTTTCTATTCAAGGGCAGATTACTTCTGCTGCCGCCGAGCAGCTCGGATTGAAGAGCGGGACACCGGTAAGTTACCGCGCCGGCGACCAGCCCAACAATGCCCTGTCACTCGGTGTGCTGCAACCAGGCCAGGTCGCTGTTACCGCAGGGACATCCGGCGTAGTTTATGGCGTCAACAACCAGAAGAAATACGACCGGCTTTCTCGTGTGAACGTTTTTCTGCATGTGAATCACTCGGCTCAAAAACCGCGATATGGCGTGCTTTTATGCCTGAACGGCACAGGCATCCTCAATAGCTGGCTAAAACACAATTTCGCAGGAGAAGGGCTTGATTATCCGCAGATGAACGATTTGGCAGTTGCGGTACCTGTTGGTTCGGATGGTTTAGTCATATTGCCTTACGGCAACGGTGCGGAAAGAACCCTTGAGAACAGGAATATCGGTGCATCCGTCCACGGGTGGAATTTTAATATCCACAAGAAGGCACATTTTCTGCGGGCTGCTCAGGAAGGAATCGTCTTTGCTCTCAACTACGGCCTGAATATTATGCGGGATATGGGCATTGAACTAAAGACGGTTAAGGCAGGCTATGCTAATATGTTCCTCAGCCCTCTGTTCGCCGAGGCCTTTGCGACTGTTACAAACTCGACTGTGGAACTCTATAATACCGATGGCTCGCAGGGTGCTGCCCGTGGAGCAGGCATCGGCGCAGGAATTTACAGCAAGCCGGAAGATGCGTTTGTCGGCCTGAAACCCGTCAAAACCATCGAGCCGAATAACAGACTCCAAACCTCCTACGAAAAAGCATATCAAAGATGGCTGGCTGTTTTAACGCAGCAGTTGAAAAGCTGAGTATTTTTATAAAATTCCGTATTTAATTCGAAATTCTTTGGGTGAGAGGGATGTTGTTTTTTTGAAGAAACGGCTGAAATGTCCGGTATGACTGAACTCCAGTGACCCGGCTATTTTGCAAATCGGTATATTTGAATTCATCAGATTTCGTTTGATATATTCAATCCTGGTTTTGTTTATTTCATCTTTAATAGACCTTTTGAGCAAGTTTTTGAATTTCAATTCGAGCATTCTTCTCGAAAGGCTGGTGGCCCCGACAACGTCGCGGACCTGAATGGGTTTTTTGAAGTTTTCTTTTATAAATAAAAGAGCTTCTTTTATATCTGCATCTTCGGCGGCAATGACATCAGTGGATTGCCGTACAATTAAATCCTGAGCCTTTGCTATAATGCCGGCGCTGGATTTGTCGCCGTTCATTTGTTTGTCCAGTTCCTCGGCGGCCTCAAAGCCGGCTTTCTCAAAACCGACTTTTATACTGGAAAGTGCAGGTGTTGAAAGGTTGCACACAAGTTCATCGTTATCTACTCCCAAGACTGCGATTTCTTCAGGTACTTTCAAACCGATATTCTTACAAACGTCAAGGATATATACACCTATATCATCATTACACGCAAAAATGCATAAGGGTTTCGGCAAATTTTGAAGCCAGTTAGAGATATTCCGTTTCTCTATTACTAAATCATGTATCCCATGCGGGCAGGAATACTGGAAAAAGTGAAAGTCCTTATTTTCTGCCAATATTTTTTCATATGCATCGCGTCTTCCTTTAGACCAGGGCAGGTTTCCAAATCCGCAAAAGGCAAAATTTCTGAAGCCACGCCCAATAAAATAATCAGCAGCCATTTTACTGATGCTATAGCTGTCAGTACTGATGGTTGATATTCCCGGGAAAGACTCACATGTTGTTGCAAATACCGTCTTTGGAATATTCAACTTTAATATTTCTTTCAGATAGGGAGAATCTCTTACAATGATGCCGTCAAAATTATTTTGCTGAATCCAGTTATAAAAGTTCATTTTCCTGCTGGTTATATACCCCGGTGGCTGTATGTACACTTCCCACAACTGGTGGATATGCATATAACGCTCTATTCCTCTTAGGAATTGCCTGCTTGCGGCACGAGATGTGTCAACCATCAGCATTACTTTTTTCATTATCCACCTGCCAAATCCATCTACAATCTATTGCGTAATATGGTCCTATTATAACGCAAAATGGGATAGAAGTAAAGATTTATTTAAGTTATATTGTGTTATATAATGAAGGATAGTATAGATAGTG
>CAZYWY010000198.1:0-4606 GCA_964651605.1 uncultured Pirellulales bacterium
AGAGTTTTTTTTCAGAGGATATTTACAGAGTAACCTGCAGCATTTATTGACAACAGCGACAAAGACTAAACTTGAGTTATTGCAATGGTATAGTATAATAATCTGCGCAATGCTTTTCGCTGGAACACATGCTGTGATTTTGGGCAATGTAATGTCATTAGTTACTTTTTTTCCGGGATTGATTTTGGGCTGGCTGTTTGTCAGAACCGGGTCTCTGCTGACCCCAATATTGTTTCATGGATTAGCAAATGTCGTTTATGGCCTTATGGCGATGATGGTAGATTAAAAGAGCATCCTAAGTAAAATACAATTACTGAATAATCCAGGTGTTGTAAGTATGAAAGGTTTTGGAGAACTAAATAAGGTTCTTTCAGTTGGCAGCTGGGTTTTGCTTGTATTCATTGCATATATGATTGTGAACCTCATCGTTGCAAAAGATACACAGCCTTATACCGATGCAAATTCAAGGACGGACCCGGCAAAAGTAGATGTTGTTCTTGACCGGAATTCGTCCGGCGCTATCGACCAGAATTCAATCCTGAAGCGTAATATTTTTTATCCGGCAAAAACAGAACCAGTTCAAAAAGTCATTCAGCCGAATAGCCAACCACCGAAGACCACTGCAAAAAAACAAATTGAATTGCACCTGCTCGGAACAGTTGCCGGCAGCAAAGATGTCGCCTGCGCCGTAATCGAGGATATGAAAACAAAAGTACAGGACATCTACCGCATAGGTGATGTTATTCAGGGTGCGCTTATTGAAAAAATCGAAAGGAACAGAATAGTTCTTCTCAATGATGGCGTAGAGGAAATTTTGAATCTGTATGTGGCAGGTAATGAGCCGGTTTATACGGCAAAACAGACCGGTGAAGCGCCGGCTGCAATCGCCGAACCTAATATTCCTGGAAAGGTATATTCCCCAGATGAAAGTGAAATAAACAAAAAGACCTTTCTCGCCAAAATAGGAGGAATTGAAGCTGTCCTGAAAGCGGTTAAAATATCTCCTCATACGGTGAACGGAAAAACGGATGGTCTGCAGATTACCGGCCTGGAGAATCTGAGTATGGCCAGATTTGTCGGGCTTGAGAATGGCGATGTTATCCAGACTATCAACGGACAAAACCTGACTGACGAACGCAAGGCGTTTCAGGTGCTGCAAAAAGCACGTGCGCTATCGTCAATGGATATACAGCTTACCAGAGGAACACAAAAAAAGAACCTTTCATTCAAAATAGAATAAAATGGTAAAAAGTGTCATCAATTTTTAAGCGGATTGGAAAGTAGAGAAGCAATGAAAAAGCAGTCCTTCAATAAATATAATAGAGCATTAAGAAAAAACCGGTGGCGTTCGTTTGTGTTTATATCTGCTTACTTTCTATTAGCAGCTCCGCCCCAGTCGCTATGTAATGCAGATTTAGCTTCATCAGGCAATCCGGTCGGCAACTCTTCTGTCACAAGTGACTCATCATCGGTTGATATGCCGCTTTTGTCTGAGCCTGGGGCAGCGGACAAAATGATTTCTCTGGATTTTGACCAGGCTAATATTCGTGTTTTTATAAAAACAATCGGCCAGCTCACAGGAATAAACTTTCTGATTGATGATAATGTTCGCGGCACGGTAACACTTGCCTGTCCCACACAAATACGCCTGGGCGAGGCCTATAAAATCCTTGAGTCGGTATTACAAATAAAAGGATATGCAGCCGTACCGGCAGGTAAAATCGTTAAAATTATCCCACGCGCCGAGGCCGCCAAAGGCAATTTAACTATCCGCGTGGGGGATGACCCTAATTCGATTCCGGTTGACGATAGCCTCGTTACACAAATAGTGTTGTTGCATTTTGCCGACGCATCTGATATTAGCGGCCTGCTTGCTCCTTTTGTATCAGCCGGCGGCAATGTAACGACTTATCCAAAGACAAACACAGTTATTATAACTGATACATCGTCCAATATACATCGTATCGTGAAATTGATTCGGGAGATTGATATCGAAGGGGCCAAAGACAACATATCTGTAATTCGTCTGAAATATGGTTCTGCCCAGATTATCAGCGGACAACTCACACAGATTATGCAAAGCAACGTCACTGCCCCTGCCAGCCGTGGTGTCAGGACGGCTTCTGCCGGTGCAGGTGCTGTTGCGACAAAAATCCTACCTGACGAGAGGACCAATTCTCTGTTTGTCGTTGGCAACCCCAATGATGTAGATATGATAAAAAGTCTTGTTGCAAAGCTGGATGTGGAACGTCCCACCGAGTCGGGCAACATACACGTTGTTTATCTCAAGCACGCCGAGGCTGCAACTGTTGAAAAATCTCTTTCTGCGGTGGTGGGCAAATTATCATCAAAAGTAACAGATAAGACTTCGGATATTTTGCAAATCAATGCTGATGCAAGTACAAACTCCCTGATTGTTGTTGCTTCAGCTCAGGATTTCGAGATTATTGAGAATATGATAGAGAAGCTGGATATAGTACGGGAGCAGGTGCTTGTTGACTTCCAGATTGTTGAAACAACAAAGGATATCTTACAGGAAATCGGAGTGGACTGGACGACGCTGGATGCAGCATCGAGTAACAGCGTTCGCGGGTTCGGCTATACAAACCTTGGCCCGCGAGTGGAGGCTGTTTCGGGCGACCTCGAAGGACTGGGGGTGGGGGCTTTTAAAAAGATAGGTGATTCAACACAAATAGCGGTTATTCTCAAGGCGCTGGAAAAACGTTCGGGGGTGAACATTCTTTCTGCACCGCACGTTCTTACATCCAACCATCAAAAGGCCACTATAGTTGCAGGAGAAAATGTCCCCTATATAAAACAATCAAGAGTAACTGAAACAGATTTACAGGCGCCGACAGCAATCCAGACGTATGATTTTAAAGATGTCGGTGTAGAGCTGGGGGTTACTCCGCACATCAGTCAGGGCGGATTGGTTCGTCTTGAGATTGAGGCCAGTTTTTCCAAACTTATCGAAGGCACTACGGGATTGAGCAGTTCAACACCGACAACAGCCCAGCGTAAAATTAATACCGTTGTTTCAATCGCCAGTGGTACGACAATTGTTATAGGCGGACTAATGCGTGATGATAAGGAAACCATTATAACGAAAGTGCCTTTGTTGGGTGACATCCCGTTGATTGGAGGATTGTTCAGATTTAGCAAGGATACCAACCTCAAGACAAACCTGCTGCTTTTTATAACTCCGCACGTTCTTGCCGAACAACAGGACCTTGTTGAAATAACCAAATTGAAGCAACAACAGCAGGAGCAGCCGCAGGAACAAAACTCAGGAGATGATAACCAGTAAGCTGTAAATATTGGATTCCTCAAAACAGAGAGCTTTATAATGTTAGAACCGATAGGCCAGATACTGCGAAGACAAACATCGCTGACAGAACAGCAACTGTCTGATGCTCTTGCTAAACAGAGCAATGAAGCGGCGCCTCGCAGAATCGGCACGATATTAACGGAGCAGGGCATTGTCACTGAAAACGAAATTCTCAAAGCGCTTTGCCGGCAATGGGGTTTTACTTGGCTGGACAAGATTCCGGAAGAGAAACTCGACAAGGAATTGCTTGCCAATCTGCCGATTGAGTTCCTCAGGAAAAACAGGCTCTTGCCACTGGCCCAAAACAATGGAAGCATCACTATTGCGGTTGCGGACCCTCTTGATACAACTGCTTTTGATGCGGTAGTCAATATTCTTGGCCGGCCCTGCAGGAGAGTTGTTTGTCCTTCTTCGGTTATCGAAGAGGGACTGAGTCACTACTTTTATCAAAAGCAGGATTCTCCTGCAGAAGAATTGTCCGACATTGAAAATGACGAAGAATTGACAAATTTGACTTTGGAATCCGGGACCGAGGACCTTCTGGACCTTGCGAACAGGGCGCCAGTTGTGAAGCTGGTCAACACATTTTTTTTCCAGGCCGTCCAGAGCCGTGCCAGTGACATTCATATAGAACCTTACCAGCAGCAGGTAAAAGTGCGTTTTCGCATAGACGGCGTTCTGCATAACAGATTTAGCCTTTCAAAGCATAATGTCGCTGCGCTTGTATCGAGATTAAAAGTGATGGCCAATTTGAATATTGCCGAGCGCAGACTTCCGCAGGACGGCCGGTGCAGAATCAAAATCGGTGAAAAGGAAATCGATATCAGGGTCTCGACCGTTCCAAATTCCGGCGGCGAACGCGTGGTGCTAAGGCTGCTGGATAAAACCAGCGCCCAGTTCAGTCTCGACCAGCTTGGATTTACCGCCCAGGCACAAGGGCAGTTTAAGAAACTTATTAGAATGCCTCACGGGATTATTCTTTTAACCGGCCCGACCGGAAGCGGCAAAACGACAACACTCTACGGCGCTATGTGCGAATTAAATACCGAGGACCGCAATATAATGACGGTGGAGGACCCCATCGAATATCAGCTTCCCGGCGTGGGCCAGATGCAGATTCAGCCGAAGATTGGCCTGACCTTCGCAAATTCTCTGCGACATATTCTGCGACAAGACCCCGACGTGATTATGGTCGGAGAGATTCGTGACATTGAAACAGCTCGAATCGCCATTCAGTCTGCGTTGACGGGACATCTGGTTTTAAGCACGCTGCATACA
>CAZYWY010000199.1:0-4555 GCA_964651605.1 uncultured Pirellulales bacterium
GGGCGCAGTTGCTATTGAAAGGCAGGGCGCCTGTTACACAACAACTTCCCTCTCTGTGGTATAACTCATCGAATATACATTGCATTTCGCTGAAGGATTTTGAAAGTTTTTGCGAAAAGCTCTCCGCCAGGATCGAAAAGAAAATACCATTATCTCAAAAACGCCCCAGTCCGGTAAGGTTTGCATCAAATCTGCTGGCTGAACAGGTCGTTTATGTCATAAGCAAAGATTGAAGAAAGAGGAAGTAATAATTATGAGTGACAATACAGGTTACCATATTGAGACGCTGGCTCTGCATGCAGGTCAGAGCGTAGATTCCGACACGCTCAGCAGGGCTGTGCCGATTTACCAAACCAGCAGCTATGTTTTTAAGGACTCGCAGCACGCAGCAAATCTTTTTGCCCTGAAGGAATTCGGCAATATCTATACCCGCCTGATGAACCCGACGACGGATGTGCTGGAAAAACGCCTGGCTGCTCTGGAAGGCGGAGTGGGGGGGCTTGCGCTCAGTTCCGGCCAGTCGGCGATTTATGTCAGCATTTTTAATATCTGCGGAGCGGGTGGCCATATTGTGTCTTCGAATTCGCTCTATGGCGGGACTGTCACGCTGTTCAGCCAGACCTTTGCCAAGCTGGGGATTGAAGTTACTTTTGTGGACCCGACAGAGCCGCAAAATTTCGAGAAAGCCATCAAAGACAATACACGGCTGATTTATATCGAGAGTATCGCCAATCCGAGGAATAATGTCCTTGATTATGAAAAAATCGCGAAAATCGCACACAAAAACGGATTGCCTGTGATTTGCGATAATACAGTAATGACCCCGATTTTATTTAGACCGATTGAGTACGGTATCGATATTGTTGTGCATAGCTGTACAAAATTCATCGGCGGCCACGGCACAAGCATTGGCGGGGCGATTATCGATTCAGGCAAATTCGACTGGACAAATGGGCGTTACCCGGAGCTGACCGAGCCGGACCCGAGTTATCACGGCGTAAAATACGTCGAATCATTTGGTCAGATGGCTTATATTATCAAGGCCAGAGTCCAGTTTCTGAGAGATATGGGTTCGTGTATGTCACCTTTCAACGCATTTTTATTTTTGCAGGGGCTGGAGACTTTACACCTGCGTATGCCTCGGCATTGCGAAAATGCCCTTGCACTGGCACGCTGGCTTCAAAAGCAGCATCAGGTAAGCTGGGTCAACTATCCCGGCCTTGAGTCACATCCCGATTATAAACTGGCGAAAAAATATCTGCCAAAAGGACAGGGTGCAATTCTCGGCTTTGGCATAAAGGGCGGCAGGGACGCAGGAGTGAAATTTATCAACAGCGTAAAATTGGCAAGTCATTTGGCCAATATCGGCGACAGCAAGACTTTAGTGATTCATCCGGCCAGCACGACGCATCAGCAGCTCAGCCAAAAAGAACAGCTTGCAGCCGGTGTTACGGAAGATTATATTCGTGTATCTGTCGGAACTGAGCACATTGATGATATAATAGTTGATTTCAAACAAGCAATTAAAGATAGTTTTGAGTGTTAAGCTGTTAAAAGAAGAAAGGAATTAAAATGGAAGCAAACGCAAAAAAACGATTCAATTGGCGAGCATTTGTATCGGTGCTCACTGCGTTTTCTTTTATTGGAATGACCTTTACTGGTATCATACTTTTTGTTGTTCCGCCTGGGCGGATTGCCAACTGGACAGGCTGGTCGCTTCTTGCTCTGACTAAAAACCAGTGGATTGCTCTTCACGACTGGTTCGCTGTTATCTTTGTAATCTCAGCGGTCTTTCATCTGTACTTCAATTTAAAACCATTTATAAATTATTTCAGGAGCAAAGCCGCGAAAATCTTCTCATTGCGGCCAGAATGGGCAATGGCATTGTTTATCTGTGTTGTCGTTTGTGTTGGAGCCATTGTAAATATTGCTCCTTTTTCGACGCTAATGTCATGGAACGAAAGCATAAAAAACAGTTGGGAAAGCCCTTCACAGCAAGCTCCCATACCACACGCCGAACTACTGACCGTAGCCGAATTGGCCCAGCAAGTATCAGATATTGACCTTGACACTATGCTGGCCAACCTTAAATCGCAGGGAGTAAAAGTTAATTCCTCAGATGTAGTTGTTGGTGAACTGGCGAAGTCCGTTAATATGACACCTTTGCAGATATATCAGATAGCTGTTGGGCAAAGCGGGACAGAAGGCAGTAGATTTGGGCGGATGATGCTGAAACAATACTGTGAACAAATGAATTTGGATGTAGATGAGGCTGTTAAAAAACTTAAGGATGCAGGATTTACTGCCAAGCCTGGAATGACAGTAAGAGAGATAGCAGATTCTGCGGGTGTACATCCGTCAGAAATTCGCAAGGTGCTCAATCAGCCAAATCTATAACATGAAATAATCTTGTACATCGGCTGCCTTAACTTGCTGTTTTGCCGCCGACCTGAAATACCATTATAAAGGGTTTAAAATAACTATGTGGGATTATACAGATAAAGTCAAAGACCACTTTTTTAATCCGCGAAATGTCGGGGAAATCGAAAATCCCGACGGGACAGGTGAAGTGGGGTCGTTGGCCTGTGGGGATGCACTGAAGCTGACCTTCAAGCTCGATGACACAGGCAGAATCATAGATGCAAAATTCAAGACGTTCGGCTGTGCAAGCGCTATCGCAACATCATCGGTGCTGACGGAGATTATCAGGGGATTAACTCTCGAAGAGGCAGCCAAAGTTACCAACAAAGATATAGCTGACTATCTCGGAGGCCTGCCTGAACAAAAAATGCACTGCTCGGTTATGGGCAGAGAGGCTCTTGAGGCGGCGATTGAAAATTACCGCACAGGCGGCAGAAAAAAGCACCAGCTTGAAGGCAATGTCGTTTGTACCTGCTTTGGTGTAACCGACAAGGAAATTGAAAGGGTAATCCGGGATAACAATCTGACTACCGTCGAACAGGTAACCAATTACTGCAAGGCCGGCGGCGGCTGCGGCGGCTGCACCGGCGAAATCGAAAAAATAATCGCCAAAGTTCAGGGTGACAAAATCGGCAAAATGCCTGTATCAGCGACCGGGCGTGCCGGTAAGCTGACGAACATTCAGAAGATGCAGCTAATCCAGCAGACGCTCAACGAGCAAATCAAACCTGCGCTGCGGGAGCACGGCGGGAACATCGAGCTTATAGACATCGAGGGCAACAAGGTAATCGTTGCATTCAGAGGGATGTGCGCACAGTGCAGACTGACAGAATTTACAATGAAGGATGTTGTCGAGGCCAAGTTAAGAGAGTTCGTCTCAAATGACCTTTTTGTTGAGGAGTTGAAAGAGTAGAACAGTATTTGAGTAAATGGATTAAACTCATCTGCTTTTCTGCTTATATTTATTTGCTTATCAAGGGACAGAAATGAGTACGATATATTTTGATAATAACGCCACGTCCAAAATGGATGAGCGTGTGTTTGACGAAATGAAGCCTTTTTTCAGTGAGCTTTACGGCAACCCGTCGAGCATGCACACTTTCGGCGGACAGGTAGGTCACCATATTGCCAAGGCTCGCGAGCAGGTTGCCGAACTGCTCGGTTGTGAGCCAGGCGAAATCATATTCACAAGCGGCGGCACTGAAAGTGACAACGCCGCCATAAAAGGCACGCTGGCAGCAGTCCCGAATCGAAAAAAAATCATTACAACCAGAGTAGAGCATCCTGCGGTTTTAGCTGTGTGTAGGGAAATGGAAAATTACGGTTATACCGTAATTGAGCTGGGAGTGGATAAATACGGCAGGCTCGATTTGGCTGAGCTTGAAAGTCAGCTCGACGACAATACTGCCATCGTAACGATAATGTATGCCAATAATGAAACGGGCGTTATATTCCCCGTCGAAAAAATCGCCGAGCTTGTAACCGGCAGGGGAGTAGTTTTCCATACCGATGCGGTGCAGGCGGTCGGTAAGATTCCGCTGAATCTTGCAAAAAGCAACATTGATTTGTTGAGCATCTCCGCCCACAAGCTGCACGGTCCGAAGGGAATAGGCGTTCTGTTTGTCCGCAAGGGTACAAGAATATCGCCTTTTATGCTGGGAGGCCATCAGGAATCAGGCAAAAGGGCGGGAACTGAAAATGTACCCGGCATTGTCGGGCTGGGCAAGGCCTGTGAACTGGCTGGGAAATATATAAAACAGGAGAATAAGCAGGTTAAATATCTGCGTGATAAACTTGAAAATGCAATAATTGAAACCTGCCCTGATTGCCGGTTGAATGGCGACAAGGACAACCGCCTGCCAAATACCACTAATATCAGCTTCGAATATATCGAGGGTGAAGCGATTTTGCTGATGCTCGACAGGTTTGGTATCTGTGCAAGCAGCGGCTCGGCCTGTACATCAGGTTCGCTTGAGCCAAGCCACGTTTTGCGTGCGATGGGCGTGCCGTTCACTGCTGCGCATGGCTCGATAAGGTTCAGCCTAAGCCGATACAATACCGAAGAAGAAGTGGATTATACGCTGGAAAAATTGCCGCCGATTATCGAAAACCTTCGCAAACTCTCGCCGTTCGT
>CAZYWY010000200.1:0-632 GCA_964651605.1 uncultured Pirellulales bacterium
ACCGGTTCAAAATGAAAAACGAAAACAAAAACATCAAAAATAATTCACAGAACAGGCAAGGTATTATCTTGCTGATAACTCTGATTCTGCTGGTGGTTATGTCAACACTGGGTTACACGCTAAGCAGCCGGGTAGTAGCCCGGCGTTACCGCAATCAATATATTATAGACTACAGTAAAGCTCGCTACGGCTGCGACTCTGCTATCAAATACATCATAGCTAATCTGGAGGTAATAGAGCCAATATTAATCAGCCGGCCAAACGAACCTGATTTCTCTGATTTATATGCACTTGATGAAAATGGATACAGGCAACTTTTGCAGCAGTGGAAACTTTATTATTCAGCACCATCTGCGTCCGGTAAAAAATCCGGCGACTCCAACGAGCTGAATTCCGTTGTCATTCGCGGCCCATACGGACCGGTCTGGCCGCTAATCACCGAACCTATGGAATTCAAGATTGATTCCACAAACATACGAATAGAAATAACGGACGAGAACGCAAAATATCCACTCGGCTGGCTGCTAATCAACGATAAGCAAATAGAGCGGGAAATCCAGGCGGGATACCTGACATTCTGTGAAATGATGGGTATGGACAGCGAACAAATCCAATCGCTGAAAGAACAAGCT
>CAZYWY010000200.1:642-4173 GCA_964651605.1 uncultured Pirellulales bacterium
GTGCGATAAAACCTTTCAAGGCCGATTTTAAGCCTATAACAACAACCACAACCGTTAGCACTCCAATAACCAGAACCAGCGGCAGCAGCACTATAAGAACCACAACTACGCAGGTAAAAAGAACTGTCCAGCCTGTTTCTACTCAGATTATCGAGCAGACCACAAATTTTGCGAGGTTATGTCACACGACCCTGCTCGATATTGAAGCTCTTGCCAGGCCTATAATAACCGCCGGCGACAGACAGGAATCACCATTGAAATATCTCGGAGTATGGGGTTCGTACCAGGTTAATATTAACACCGCCCCGCGAGCCGTGCTGGAGGCGGCTTTGATGTTCGGAGGCAACGAGGTAAAAATCGCAGAAGAAATCATTCAGAAAAGACGCCTGGAGCCCTTTGAAAGTATAGCAGATTTGAAGGCAAAACTGCCGAAATATTCAGACTCAATCGAAAAATCTGAACAATTTATCACAACTAACAGCATTCTTTTTACGATAAAAATAACAGCGGTAAGCGGCGTTGCACAGGCATCGTCTGTAGTTGCTGTGATAAAGACAGGCAAAGAAGTAAAAAAAGTTGCTTTGATAAACAGCTAAATAAAAAAATACAGTACAAAAGTAAATGAGTAAAAGAGTATATGAGTAAATGTAAAAAAATCATCAACTCCCATACTCCCTAACTGACCAACTTAAAAAGGAGCTTTAAGACAGTGAAATCTCAGAATTACCTTGGCATATATATAAGCAAAAACAAAGCAACCGCACTTTGTGCCAACTTAAAAGGCAAGGCAATCAAAATCCAGGGCTTTTTCTCTGTCGCCGCTCCTCAGGCCGACCAACCTGCAATACAGGCTCTTGCCGAGCTTGTAGCACAGGGCTGCAAAGAACGAAACTGGGCTTTTACTGAAGTTACCGTAGCTCTTGATTGTGCGATGTTTATGCAGCACAATGTTCACAGCAATTTTACCGATACAAGACAAATCGCATCAACCATCCACTTTGATACGGAAGAAACAATTGCAACGGATATCACGGACTTCGCTTTGGCCTTTGAGATTGCGTCAGTTGACAAAAGCGGCTCACAGCTTAATATCTTCACCGCACAGCGAAAAATATTATCAGAGGTTCTCTTAGCTCTACAGCAGCACGGTCTGGACCCTGTAATCATCGAACCGGACATAAAGTCACTGGCAAGATTTATCAGTATGAATCCTTCTGCGGATACATCAAAATCTACCAAGTTGTTCGGAATCCTGTCAGCAAAAAACGGTTATTTAATCAAACCAGCCGCCGACGCCGATGCCTTTTTCTCCAAATCAGCCATAGCCAGAACATTCTTGGTCGGCCTAAAACAAAATAGAACGGACATTCTAATCAGAGAAGTACTTCTGACTACCTCGACCGGCACGGCAGATGAGCCTGTCAAAACCCTGCTTTTTTTTGATTCGCAGAATTCTGTCGATGCGGCAACCCTTACCGAAAAACTCGGCATAGAGGTTACGAATTCAGATTTTTTCAACATACAGCAGAACCAGCAGCCATTTGCCGACAGCACAGATATCGTGGATTATGTAATCGCTTATGGAGCAGCGATAACAAATCTGGATAAAAGCCCCGGTGTTAATTTCCGCAATGACTTCAGCCCCTACCAGGGCAAAAAAATAAAGCTGCAAAGCGCACTTAAATTTGCATCTGCTTCCGTCGTAGTGCTGCTGGCTGCTGTAGGATTATTCTTCCATATACAACTGTATTTTAATAATCACGATTCAAAAAGCCTTTATGACGGATTTGCAAAGCAATATGCAGTCGTAATGATGAAAAAACTGTCACCCGACAAAACAATGAAAGATGCGGTTGACGACCTAAAAAGACTGCATCAGCGCATCGAAGACCTGAAACAAGGCCGAGGAGGAACAGACGACATATCATCAAAGCTGACCCTTGTGCTGGCTGCATTCAACAAATGCGCATCGAAAACCGACCTGCATATAAAAGAGATTATTATTTCGACTACGAATATCTACATTTCCGGCGACACCTCCAGCCGGAACAACACAGGCACAGTCTTTCAGGTAATGCGAGACAGTGGTATGGAGATTCCGAACCCCGACCAGAATACAAGAGGTCCACGCGACATTTTTAATATAAACGTCATAATCACAAAAAGCTAAAGGACTTTTTATGAAAGCTCTATTGAAAAATCCGGTTCTGTATTACATAGCAGTCCCCGTTCTGGTCGGCCTATGGCCTCTGCTGGTCGCTGCGGTCTATCTGCCTGAGGCAAAAACCAACAAACAGACCCAAATTGACCTGTATAAAAAAGGGCAGGATATAATAGAACAGATTCGGACACTCGACCCCGACAGGGCGAAACTGGTTGACCCCAACAGCGCCGAGGTCCCATTTACTTATGATATTGCCGTCAATCATATAGCCGTACTATGCGGTATGCCGGCATCCCAATATACTTCAAACCCTGCTATGCCTATGACAACCGGCGGCCAGACAACCCAGACCGCAAATGTCAGCTTAAAGCAGGTCGATATCACGACATTTGCAAAATTCCTTTCGCTGATTCAGACCCGCTGGCCAAGTCTTCAGTGTACTAACCTGAAGATGAACACAAAAGAAAACCTGCCCGATGTCTGGGACATAACTATTCAATTTAAATACTTCTATTGATTTGAAAAAAGGGTTTTGCGGATGACAGTCGCAGGTTTACCGCAGGCCGATTTGTCTTACCGGCTGCTCCTATAATTTCTCCAACTCTGAAGTGAAAGAATCAGACAAATCCAGTGCTGCAAAACTGTCTGACGAATCACCTTGTGACGGTGGTTTTGTCTGTGATTTCTCCGACTCGGCAGATGAAGCGGCGGGAGCTTGGACAACAGGAGGCTTTTGTGTAACATTTTGAGTAGGCGGATCAACCTTCTCCGGTTTGCCGTCTATCTGCAGAAGAAACGTCAAAGGACCAATTTTAATATAATCCCCCGCCATAACAGATGATTCCTGGATGCGTGTGCCATTGACATAAGTACCATTGCGTGAGTCCAGGTCGTGAATTTTTATGAGATTCTCATCCTTGCTCAGACGGCACTGTCTGCGGGAAATCTGACTCAAAGGAACGCACAGGTCACAATCGTGCCGCCGGCCAATCACGGTGATGTTACTCTGAAGAGGAAAAATCTTCACAGAGCCGTCATTTTTAAATAAAACCAAATTCGCATGCATTGTGCTACCCTCGCGAAAATCGTCGTCTGTGAAGTTTGATGCGTTAATCGCAATACGCGCAACACAAAATACGAGATATCACAAGCAATAATATTATATACGGAATAATCCTTTTTTGCAATAAAAAAACGGACTTTACAATTTCAATTTACTATTTATAATTTATGCTTTCAATAATATGGATAATGTTATGGTTAAGATAATACTGCCGGACGGCAACATACTGGAGTTAGCTGAAAATACAGATAGTAAGCGATTGTCGGATTATTTAAGGCCTGAACATCTCAAAAACGCCATTGCT
>CAZYWY010000200.1:4183-4536 GCA_964651605.1 uncultured Pirellulales bacterium
ACCCCATATCAGCAAAAATAAACGGTGAATTGGTTGATTTGTCAATACCCGTCAATATCCCCGCTGGCGAGGAGCAAATAACATTCCAAATAATAACATCCGCAGACCGGAAAGGCCTCGAAATTATGCGGCATAGCTGCGCTCATATAATGGCTGAGGCAATATGCAGCATCTGGCCGGCTGCTAAACTTGTCTATGGACCGGTGGTAGAGGACGGTTTTTATTATGACATCGACCTCGATGAGCCGATTCGTCCTTCCGATTTTGAGCGGATTGAGCAGATAATGGATGAAATAATCAAGACAGATAAACCCTTCGTCCGCAAAGAGTTAAGTAGAGTTGATGCTCTGGTA
>CAZYWY010000201.1:0-1571 GCA_964651605.1 uncultured Pirellulales bacterium
CTTTCCTTCTGAATATTTGGCCTTTTCAATTCGGCTCAAAAGCATCGGAACAACAATAGCTGCCAATACTGCCACGATGACCACAACAATCATCAATTCAATAAGTGTGAAACCTTTTCTGTTTCTCATTTTCATACAATTTTCCCTTTCGACAAAAAAACGCCAACCTTAAATTATTTTCTTCCTTACACTTTTATCAACCTCCCCATCCTTAGAAATAGTTACATTTGAATCAGTATTCTATCAAATAAGCAGCCTTAATACAAGAAAAATATTCTTAGGGTATAGGGTTTTGGGTATAGGGTATAGTTTTATTTTCTATCCCCTAAACCCTATCCCCTATCCCCTGTTTTATTGCGACCTCAGGTCCGAAATCTGGAATATAGGTAAATATAGAGCCAGAACCACCACAAGGACTATGCCGCCGACCATAATAATCATAATCGGCTCAAGCAGGCTGGTTATGGTCGATATTGTGGCATCGACCTTTTCCTCGTAGTAGTCGGCGGTGCGGTCGAGCGTCTTCCAGAGCGAGCCGCTTTCCTCGCCTGCCCGCACCATTTTTACCACCATATTGGGGAAAAACTTGGTAGCTAACATACTCAGATATATGCTCGAGCCGCCCACGACGCCTTCTTTTACGGCAATCAAATGCGAGCGGATAAGTTCGTTTCTTGTCATATCTATCAGGATATCGAAGGTCTCCTGGACGGACACGCCGCCCCGCAGCAGATTGGACATCGTCTTGCAGAAGGATGCGATAAAGGCATACTTGAGCAGCTTGCCGAACAGCGGCACACGCATAAAAAGCCTTGAGCAGAGGGAATGAAATACCCCGACCCTTGTGAACCACAGATAGAACATCACGATAAGGAATACCAGTCCGCCGATGATATAGTACCAGTTGCCGGCGACGACATTATAAACAGCCATAAACGAGCGAGTAAAGGCCGGCAGGTTGCCTGAGCCGAAGCTCTTGAACATCTCCTGGAATCGCGGGATAATCAGGGTCATTATGACAATCACCACCAGCACGACAAATCCGAGAACAAAGGCAGGATATGCCACAGCCTTTTTGATTTTGCGAGCCAGGCGGTCGCGGTTGGTGTAAAACTCTGCCACCCGCTGGAAGGCGGCTGCGAGGTTTCCACCGGTCTCGCCCGCCATAACCAGCGAAATCACGAGCTGGTTGAATACGCCGGGGAATTTAGCCATACTATCGGATACCATACCGCCGCGTTCAACGTGTGTGAGCATTTTCTGCAGGATTTTCTGGAGTTTCGCATTTTCCATATCCTCGGCGATACCCTCGAGAGCATCGGCGACAGTGATGCCGCCCTCGACCATTGTGGTAAGCTGCCAGAAGGCTGCTGCAAGCTGAGCTGCGCTGATTCGCTTAACTAAGGAGCCGGTCTTTTTTACAGCGCCGCTTGAGACAACTTCGACGTTCAGTGCCGTACAGCCCTGCTCCCGCAGCCAGTTTAGAAGGTCGGCTTCACTGGCGGCTTTGGTGTATCCTTCTCTTGTTTCGCCCGAATAACTGCGTGCCATGTATTTGAATGTAATCACAA
>CAZYWY010000201.1:1671-4476 GCA_964651605.1 uncultured Pirellulales bacterium
ATTCTCTTTCTACAAATGTTGCACTGAGGACTTCTTCTGCGGTAGTCAGTCCGGCCAGGATTCTTTTTATACCACTCTCGAACAGTCCTGAATAGCCTTTTTTGCGTGACATTTCACGGATTTCCGATTCACTTGCGCCCTTGAGCATCACCTGGCGGATTTGCCTGTCCATAACCAAAAACTCGAATATAGGCAGCCTGCCGAGATAGCCGGTATGGTTGCAGGCGGAACAGCCTGTGCCGTGATAAAAAACCGCATCTTTAGGCAAGGCTATGCTTGCATTCATACGCTGGATGATTTCTTCTTCAATCTTTACAGGGGTTTTGCATTTATCACAAATCCGCCTGACAAGCCGCTGGGCGATTATAAGATTGACCGTCGAGGCCAGAAGATAAGGCTCGACGCCCATATAGACCATCCTGCTGATTGCGCTGGGCGCATCGTTGGTGTGGAACGTACTTAGAACCAGATGGCCTGTAAGCGAGGCCTTGATTGCGATTTCTATGGTCTCTTTGTCGCGGATTTCGCCGATGAGGATTATGTCCGGGTCCTGCCGGAGAATCGCACGAAGACTCGTGGCAAAATCAAGGTTGATTTCCGGCTTGACCTGAATCTGATTGATGCCGCCAACACGGTATTCGACCGGGTCTTCAACGGTCGTAATATTTTTGCGTGGGTCTTTTATGTAGTTAATTGCCGAATAAAGCGTTGTGCTTTTGCCGCTGCCGGTCGGCCCGGTTACGATGATTATGCCGTAAGGCTGCTTGAGCATAGCTTTTAGCTCTTTCAGCAGCGCCGGCTCGAAGCCAAGCTGGTCGAGGTTGTGATTGACCGCCGCCGAGTCGAGAATTCGCATTACGACTTTTTCGCCGTAGATTGTCGGAATCACCGAGACGCGAACGTCTATGTCTCTGCCGGGCGCTTTGATTCTGAATCGGCCGTCCTGCGGAAGCCTGCGCTCGGCAATATCCATCTTCGAGAGGATTTTGATTCTGGTTGATATTGCAGCCTGCATTTTTCGCGGAGGCGGCACCATATCCTGCAGCACGCCGTCGATTCGCATCCTGATTGTCATCGAATTTTCCTGCGGCTCGATGTGAATGTCACTTGCTCTGCTCTTGACGGCCTGACGCAGGAGTAAATCGACAAACCGAATGACCGGCGCACGCGTGGCAGCCTCTTCGACGCTGATATCGGCATCGAGAGTATCTTCTATAACCGAATCCTGCCTGGCCTCTTCGTTGTCGTTGACCTCAAGTTCCACAAGGTCACGCAGTCTCTGCTCCTCGACATCCGAGCCGTGATAGACCACCTCGATTGCCCGCTGGATTTCTTTGGGTGAGCTCAGGACCGCCTTGATTTCTCTGCCGGTTTTCTGAGTAACGGTATCGGTCGCAACGACATCGAGCGGGTCAGCCATTGCTACCACAAGCCTGCCGTTCTGTTCGCCGACAGCCACAAGCAGGAATCGCTTGGCAATCGCCTCAGGAACAAGACGAGCTATGTCTTTTTTGATTTCGCTGACTTCAAGATGGACACGCTCGGTTGATAGATGCTCAGCCAGGGCGCATCGGACCTGCTCATCGCTGAGCATTTTAAGTTTGATTAGAATTTCGCCGAGTCGCCCGCCGCCGCTGCGCTGCTCATCTAATGCTGCGTTAAGTCTGTCGCTGTCCAAAAGCCCTTTAGATAAAAGCAGCTCGCCGAAGCGCACATGCTCCTTTTTCCCGACTGTCTGCGATACTTCACCGATTTTAACCATTAACAACTCCCGTAAATTCAGATTTCGAGCCGGGCATAAGTGCTGTTAAAGACGACAGAGGCCTTCTAAAAGTTGAACAGGATTCTGTCATTTCTAACAACATTTCACCACCCCATTGAAATTTGCATTCTCCTTCTCTGCACCGAAAAACAGTAAAAATAAACACTGGTGCAGGGGAGTCCTTCTCCCCTGATAAGTATTGTTATTATACAAAAATTTCACCCTGCCGTCAAGTGAAAACGCCAGCCGGAGGAAAAACATTGACTTTAAGACAGAAAAACAGATGCCGGATACTATCCAGCCATCTCGATGAATCCTATAAATATTTGGGTAAATTTAAATATTTTCAAATTATTCTTGACTTTATAGCTGTACTACCTAATAATACTCTATATGACACAAAGACGATTTTCGACATCCTGTCCGTATTGTGGGTTAGCGATGCAGACCTCAGCGATGGTTTGTACTACCTGCGGCGTTAAAATTGAGGGCGATTTCAGTACGACATTATTCGACAAACTTCCACCTGAAGACCAGCAATTTCTCGAACAATACCTGCTGGCTGGATTCAGTATTAAGACTCTGGAGGAAAAAGGTGAGCTGGGCTACGCTGCAATCCGCTCGCGATTGGACAGGCTGATAGCAAATTATCAGACGTTGCAAAAAATGGATGCTCATAAAAAAGTTATCCTTGAAAAGCTGCGAACGGGCGAAATATCCGTTACAGAGGCTAAAAAGAAACTCGAAAAATTATCAGGAGAGTAAAAAATGGAAAATATATCAAATGTATCATCGGAAGAAGAACTGTTACAGCTTCGCAATGAAGGCAAAATCAGCGAGGCTGAATATCATGACCTGCTTGGAGCAATGAAAAAAACTGCCAAAGTTGATAACACACATGGCGAACAGAATGAACCAAAGTCCATCAGAACTTGTGGGCTGGCAATAGCATCTTTGGTCTTTTCGCTGACTGGGCCGGTTGGCAGCATCCCTGCTGTGATTTGCGGACACATAGCTCTGCGGAAAGTAGAAAAAACTCCAGC
>CAZYWY010000202.1:0-4470 GCA_964651605.1 uncultured Pirellulales bacterium
GTGACTGCCAGGTCTTGTACATCTGCTCGACATAACTTGTTCCCTCGTAATATTTATAGCAAAGCTCTTCCCATAAAGTTCGCCCTGATTTGGTTTTATAGTCCCAGGGGACGTGGTGAAACCAAAGAAGGTATTTTTCGGGACAAGTTTCAATTTTATCGAATTGCTCACGCAATGGAGAAAAATATTGACTTGTTGCATTGCTTCCGGTTGAACTGCGATTAAATCCAACGCCATTGCTGTCCGCGCGGTGATAATAAACCGGCGTCCAGTCGATGCGAGATGCGCGCGAAATACTTGGACCGGGGCCGTAATGTGTATTATCCATTATATGGTGCAGGCCGAGCGGCGTCATATAATTTACACAGGCCTCCCAGGAACCCATCATCATCGACTTAATGATTTTGACAGCGTCACTGTCGTGAGTCAGTGTCATTTTTATCCATTCATCAGCTATTTCGTCGGCACTTAGCTCATGGTCCCATGCAAGGCGGCCATAAGCGAACCAGTTTGATTGAGCAAAGAGATGACCACACCAGTTACGATTGTCTCCGGTATTAGCAACGCCTGCTATACCTGTTATTTTATAGTTTTCAAGAGTGCCATCGATAACTTTAGCCATAGTCGAGCCTTTGCCTTTGGAATAAGTATCAAACTCGAGATATTCCTTCCACATTGGAGCAAGATAAACTAAATGCGTGGACCATCCAAGATATTCCTGTGTTACCTGCAGTTCGGCCATTACCGGCGTTTTCTTCATTGCACCAAATAAAGGCTGAACCGGTTCACGCGGCTGAAAATCAACAGGCCCATTCTTTGCCTGTGCAAAAACGTTATCTTTGAATTTTCCATCAAGAGGAACAAATTCCATATAAGAGCGTTTTGCCCTGTCAGGGTCAACATCCTTGTCATAAACAAATGCACGCCACATCACTATGCCGCCATAAGGTTCGAGCGCATCAGCAAGCAAATTCGCACCTTCCGCATGTGTCCTGTTATAATCCTGAGGGCCGGGCTGACCTTCAGAATTAGCTTTTACGAGAAAGCCACCGAAATCCGGAATATATTTATAAATTTCCTGGGCTTTATCTTTCCACCATTCCTGAACCTTCGGATCCAGAGGGTCAGCAGTATTAAGTGGGCCAATTCCATTTTCAGTAGCCATCTGTGTGGTTATGGAATACCTTACTGACAGATATACTTTAATTCCGTAAGGCCGAAAAACATCTGCTAGTTTTGCTATTTTTTTCAGATACTCTGTGCTAAAAAAAATTGCATTGGCATTTACGTTGTTTAACACACAGCCGTTGATACCGAGTGACGCATTAGCGCGAGCATAATCAGCATACCTGCTATCAACCTTATCAGGCAGTTCATTCCATTTCCATAGTGACCTGCCTGCATAACCACGCTCAATAGAGCCATTTTGATTGTCCCAATGGTCTAAAAGGCGATATTGAATTTTAGGCTTAGAAACGACATTGATACCTTTAAGGTCTGAATGCGTTTGAATAAGCCTTAGTAAGTGAAATGTGCCGTACAAAAGCCCTATATCCTCATTGGCAGCAATAACGATGGCATTATTACCATTTACTTTTGTAGCCTTTATAATAAAGCCTTCCTGACCTAAAGCCTTGAAGGCATCTGCACTGATTATTTTTTTTACAACATCAGAGTTCTGGGGTGTCCCTATAATCACTGAACCGTTTTGTGCAATGGCTCCTGCTACGGGAATATCTTTCCCAAGAAGCCGGCTTAAGTTTTTTGTCAATTGCTCACGTATAATTTGGCATGTTTGAGTTTGGCCTGATACAACGACAGATGAAATATCTTGTTGATATTCCGCCAATCTGGTTGCATCTTCGACTTTTTTATATTTCAACCAGAGGTCATAACCGTCATCAGCCTTTATCGGGTTATTCCAGGACAGCAGGAAGATGCAAAAAACAATTATCTTATGCCTAAATAAACACTTAAATTGCATATGTCATCCTTTCAGATTTAATATCTTACTTGTAATTATATTTTGATACATCTGTATAATGTACAATATAGCATTATTGCAGGAAATTAAAATACTCAGCTCAAAACAAAAAAATTTGTTTCAATCAAAGTTAGATGCCACCCTTTGTCTGGTGCTAATTATACTTTCACTTAAGCTGTGAAAATACTCAAAATAAGAAAAAACATACAGAAGAAGATATTACTTGCCTATGCAGAATCGGCTGAAAATTTCATCCAGCACCTGCTCATCAATCGGCTGGCCAAGATGCTGCTCAATACTACAGATATTCTGGTAGGCAATCCTGAGCATCATCGCAGCCACCTCATCGTTGCCCGCTCGAATCTGGTCTTTGGCATCGCCAAGAGAAGCGAGCGACTCGGTCAAAATCTGCCTGTGCCGGGCAGTTATTGCCAGGCCGCTTGGATGGCAAAGCTGGCCGGACACAAGATATTCATCGATTTTAGTACACAATAGGTTCAGGCTGACGCCCGTTTTCGCCGACGCTGCAAAAAAATCCATACTAAAGAGCCGGTTAATTTCACAAAGCCTGGCATTGAGAATTTCCTGCGACAATAAATCGCTTTTGGTCGCCAGCGGCAGCAGCATTTTGGGATTTATAAGCCTTAGAATTGAAATATCCTCAGTCCAGTGTTGCTTTGAAATATCCACACAAAAAACTACGATAGTGCTGTTTCTCAGGGCTTCAATCGCCGCCTGCTGCGCCAGTTGGTCGATTATTGTTTCCGGATTAAGTATCAGGCCTGCACAATCGAACAGCACGGTCCGGCAGTGCTTCAATTTCAACTGGCCGGTCAAAATATCTCTGGTAGTTTTTCGCTGCGGCGAAACGATGCTTCTTTCCATACCGAGCAGAGCGTTAAGCAGACTACTCTTGCCGGCGTTTGGCGCCCCTGCTATACCGACAGAAGGCATATCGAGCACTGAATCATAATAAATTCCGCCTGCTAAAAGCTCCTGAAGCAGATTTTGCAGACCGCCAAGCCTTTCAACGGCCGTTTCGCTTGTGATTAGTTCGATATCCTCGCCGCTGAAATCAAGACCTGACTCAATAAGGCTCAGACAATCGAGCATCTGTGTGCGAATCTGCTTTATTTTTCGGGATAGGCCGCCGGCAAGCAGCTTCTCGGAGGCATCGAGTTGGAGTGCATTTGAGCTGACGATTATTTCATTCACAGCTTCTGCCTGCGCTAAATCCATTTTACCATTAAGATATGCCCTTGCGGTGAACTCACCCGGCTCGGCAGGCCGAACACCAAGCGCCACCAGTCGTTGCAAAAGTGCCTCTGTAACGGCAGAATTTGTATATAGATGAATCTCGGCCACATCATCGCCGGTATAAGAATGCGGGGCTGGAAAAAAGTAAAGAAGTACCTCAACATAAAGCTGGTCGTCCGCTGCAACTCGACCTGCCAGTATTTTCCGCTCTTTATCAAGACTCCCCTGCCCGTCATCTGGTCTAAAAATCCCGTTACATATTTTATATGTGTCGGAACCACTAATCCTGATAATTACCTGTTGTTCTGATGAAGGAGAACTAACTGCCGCAATTGTATCGTTGATTTCATACATAATAGGGTTTAGGGTATAGGGTATAGGGTTTAGAGTTGAGAGCAACTACAATACTTTATGCGCACCTGATTGCTTTGGGTGAATAATTCGATAAAGCATTCCACCCACTTCTTTTAACAAAGTTTCAACGATTTCCTTTTTTGTAATATAGCCAAGGTCTATAGACAATAGATATTGAGTCTCCAGCTCCGAAAGCGAACCATACGCAATTGATAAAAATTGATGATATTCAGCCTGATGTTTTCTACCATAACCTTCAGCGATATTGGATGGTATGGATATGGCTGCTCTTCTGATTTGTTGAGCAAGGCAAAAGGTTTCATGTTTAGGATATTCTTTAGTAATTCTGTATATTTCCAGAACCAATTGATATGCTTTCTGCCAGACAACAAGCTCCTTATAACTTTTCAAACCCATATTATCCCATCCCCTATACCCCATCCCCTATACCCTAAGTTTTAAAGAACGGTTTGGGCTTTTTCTTTTTGACTTTGCCGCCGGTTTTGCTCGTTACCGCGACCAGGCCCTTTGCTTCAGCCTCTTCCTTTTCTTTGATGTGCTTGCGAATGACGTGCTGCTCAATAACACCGGCGAAAGTGCTTGCCATAATATACAGATTAACGCCCGACGGGCCATTGTACAGCACCAAAGGCATCATTAGCGGCAGCATAATCATCATCATCTTCTGCTGCTGAGCCACTTGCGGATTTGTTGATGCATTTGCCTGGGTCGGCATAAATTTCTGCTGTAAATAGAACGCCACACCCATCAGAATCGGCAGCAGATGAAGCCCGTCAAGCCTGCCAAACAAAGGCAATGTCACGGCAGGAAATCTGAACAGTATATCAGGAGCGGAAAGGTCGGTAATCCAGAAC
>CAZYWY010000203.1:0-4457 GCA_964651605.1 uncultured Pirellulales bacterium
TAGTTAAAGCCCGTGAAGAACTGCGTGTATCTACTGAATGCCGTCTAGTGGAATATGAGTTTTTCACAATAGACAAATACCGCCATAGTGCAGGCAGCACGCAGGTTTTATCGCAGGGGCAGATGAAAATACTATTTTTTATCACCGCTCGTGGGACAATCCTATGCGAAAACAGACCGGATATCGAATTTGGCAGCGGTGATTGCCTGCTCATACCGGCAACCTGCCGGGTTGTTATAAAGTTCGCCGAAGACACACTGTATTTAATAGTCGGGATATAATTATAATGAATGATAAACAGGGCGGTAGTATAACAACCTGTTATCTTGTTGTTTTCATTGCTTCAGCGGTGCTTTTTATTGCAAGTTGTGCGCCGGGGGTAGTCTGGCAGGACAGCGGCCTGATTCAGTACCGCACCTGGCAGGGTGACATCGAGGGCCGGCTCGGCCTGGCGCTGTCGCATCCGCTTTTTTATCTTATTGCTTCGGTGGCAAGGTTCATTCCTTTCGGCGAGTTTGCGTTCAGAGTCAATGTTATTAACGCCATTATCTCGGCGGTAGCGGTTGCGAATCTGTATCTGCTGCTGCGACTTTGGCTGGGTGATACCTTCGCAGCCTGGCTTGGGGCGGCAACTCTTGCACTATCGCATACTTTCTGGCAGCACGCTGCGATGCCGGAAACGTATAACCTTGCGACTGCTTTGCTTCTGTGCGAAATTATAATGCTGCTGCAATACGCAAAAAGCTCCCGCACAGGCTACCTTTATCTTCTGGCGTTTTTTAACGGCCTGGCCATAGCAAATCATAATCTTGCAGTGCTGTCGCTCGTCTGCTACGATGTTCTTATCATCGGCCTGCTGATTTTCAGGAAAATCAAGCTGCGAGTTTTGCCTGTTATGTTGCTGCTCTGGATAGTAGGGGCTCTGCCGTATGAATATTTGGTTGTCAAAGATATGATGAGCAGCGGCGATTTTCATTCGACGATACTTTCGGCTGCTTTCGGCACACACTGGCAGAGCGATGTCCTTAATACCAGGCTGACCCTCTCGATGGTCGAAGAGAATGTTTTATATATCCTGCTCAATTTCCCGTCGCCAAATATTCTTCTGGCTTTTACAGGTATGTTCTTTTTACATAAGGTCTCACCGAAGCGGTGGTTCGCTTATGTAATTCTGGCTTTGCTGGCGTTGTATTTTATATTTGCATTTCGATATACGGTCGCCGACAGGTACGCATTTTTCATCCCGTTTTACTGCGTAATGTCGATTCTAATTGCCGTTGGTGCGCAAAAATATTTGAGCAAAGGCAGCGGGTCAGCCGGTTATGCCTTTGCGATTTTTGCCCTTATGACAATACCTGCGTATATGATAGCACCGAATGTTGCCAAAGGTCTTGAGATTAAGGTCGGCTCCGGCAGGCAGATACCTCATCGAGACAGTGACAAATATTTCCTCTGGCCCTGGCGAACGGGCGACAAAGGGGCGGAGCTTTTTGCATCCGAGGCTTTATATAGCGTCAAGCCGCCGGCGGTGATTTATGCCGATGCAACCACAGCAGGGCCTTTATTATATATGCAGCAGGTCCGACAGGTTCGCAGCGGCGAGGATATAAAAATCGTATCGAGCATTGGAAACACCGATGATTCGCTGAAGCTGACAAATTCAACTGTTGAGCAGTTGTTATCGGAAAGAAATTTGTATGTAGTTTCCTGGAATAAAGGGTACTGCCCGGATTTCCTGCTGCAAAAGTACAAATCTGTACCTGCCGGACTTCTTTGGCAGGTAGTCAAAAAATAGTTTTTCCTATCCCCTATCCCCTATCCCCTGTCATTGAGCCAGACTTCGCTGTCGTAGCGGAGCATAACAAGCCCATCCTTGAAGCCGTCGAATTTAATATCCGGCGTTTTACCCTGTATTTCCTGCAGCAGCCATTTGGGGAAATCAGCACCAGCCTGGATAGATAAAGGCACGCCGCCGCCAAAGCGGGGATTGATTTCAGTGAATATTATTTTTCCTTCGGGTGTTCTGAATAATTGTACTGTTACCACGCCGGGCCCTGCACCTAAAGTCTCAATCAGTTGTGCCGCAAGATTCATAATATAGGCATCTTTAATAACTCTGCTTTTACTAACCTCGCCGAGTCGGACCTCGATGCGTTCCCTCGGAACGACGCAGCGGACTTTCATCGCAAAATCGACATACACATCGCAGGTTATTTCCTGGCCTTTGATGAATTCCTGGCACAAGGCGTTGGGAATTTTCTTCGCATAAAATGATAATTCATCGCGATTTGCAGCGACGGCTGTTGCTTTGGCTGCGCAGCTATCCCACGATTTTACAAAACAGGGCCATTTGAAAGTCGTTTTTGAAAGTGCCGCCCCGATGCTCATTGTAACCGGCGTATCGAAACCCCTGGATGTCAGAAATTTGTATGTCAGTCTTTTATCCTGACAGGTCTCGATGACTTTCGGCTCGGAAACAAGCACACGACAGCCGATTTCGGCGAATTTGGCTTTGTTTTGTGCCAGGACTTTCAAATCCCAGTCCACCGTAGGGAGCAGCAGTTTTACCTGCTCGTTTTTCACCAGCATCAGCAGTTGTTTGATATAGCCCGGATGCGTGGTCGGCTTTACGATAAAACTCTTATCGCATAATTGCAGTGCCGGGGACAATTCTGTTATGTCCGTGCCGAGCATCGTCCATCGTCCCTCATCCCTCGTCCCTCGTCCCTCGACAGATGATGGATGATGGATGATGGATGATGCTGCTCGGCGGAAACAGTTCAGCAGCGAGACACGCCTGCCTATGCAGGTGAACATCACCCCCCCTTCTTGCTTTCGCAAGAGAGCAGGCCCCCGCTTCTTGCTTTCGCAAGAAAGCAGCGGGGGTGATTTGCTCTGTTCTGACGGTTTTTTTGGGGGTTTCTGTTTCATTTAAAAGTCATTTTAGCAAAAAAGCAAGATAGTCAACACTTAAATTTCAAATTTCAGTACGGTTGGTCTGATGTAAGACAATTTATGATTCTTTTTGACTTTTGACACATCAGGCTCTAAACTAACCGGCTTTGGAGGGTGGTTATTGTAGTTTTGAGTTTTAAGTCTTAAGTTTTGAGTCTGATGATTTGTGAGTTTAGAGTTTCCTATGAAGGTACCACTATTAGATTTGTCTGTTCAATATGCGAATATTAAGGATGCTCTATTAAGGGCAATAACCGCTGTTTGCGACAGTCAGGCCTTTGCTCTGGGACCTGCGGTCAGGGAATTTGAGGAGAAAATCGCCCCCTACTGCGGCTGTAAATATGCGGTAGGCGTATCCAGCGGCACAGATGCGCTGCTGGTTGCACTGATGGCACTCGATATAAAACCGGGCGATGAGGTCATAACAACTCCTTTTACGTTTTTCGCGACAGCAGGCTCGGTCGCAAGACTCGGTGCAAAACCCGTTTTCGTTGATGTCGAAGAGGATTCTTTCAATATTAACCCGTCCGGCATCGAAGAGAAAATAACAGAGAAAACCCGTGCCATTATCCCAGTTCATCTATTCGGCCAGGCTGCAAATATGGAAAAAATCCTCGCCGTAGCCAGCAGGTATAATATTTCGGTTGTGGAGGATGCAGCTCAGGCGATAAGTGCAACGAGGAATGGTGCGCTGTGCGGCAGCTTCGGAGATATGGGATGTTTTTCGTTTTACCCGACAAAAAATCTCGGCGGCTTCGGCGACGGCGGGCTGGTAACAACCAACAGCGATAACCTCGCTGCGAAGCTGAAGATACTTCGCGACCACGGCCAGAATCCGCGATATTTTTATAAGATGATTGGCGGCAACTTCCGGCTGGATAGTATCCAGGCTGCGGTGCTGCTTGTAAAACTCCGCTTTCTTGAGCAGTGGAATGAAAAACGCAGGCAAAACGCTGCCTTATATGACACATTTTTTGCCGGTTCTCCGGTTAAAAGCCCGAAAATCGATAAGGGAAATGTCAGCATTTATCATCAATATACAATCACAGTGCCACAAAGGGACGCTTTGCAAAAGTATCTCGCAGAAAATCAGATAGGTTCGGCAATATTTTACCCAAAGCCGTTGCACCTTCAGGAATGTTTCGGCTCGCTTGGTTATAAAAAGGGTGATTTCCCGGCGGCAGAGAAGCTCACCGAGCAGGTGTTGTCGCTGCCGGTTTATCCTGAGCTTTTACCTGAGCAGATTGAATATGTCGCCCGGAAAGTGCTGAGTTTTTATGGAGTCGCAAGTTAGTGTTAAGTATCAGTGAAAATCCGCCGACGGTTTGGCCGCAGGTCGAGACAATCAGCCAGTTTGAAGGCAGGTGGTGGGTTGCGCATACAAAAAGCAGGAACGAAAAAGCGCTTGCCCAGGACCTGATTACCAGGGGCATCAGTTATTTTCTACCTATGAGTCTGAAGGTCAGCCGAAAAAGCAGAAGGACCATAAAATCGCTCCTGCC
>CAZYWY010000204.1:0-4435 GCA_964651605.1 uncultured Pirellulales bacterium
AAGGTCATATCAGCAGAGTTATATATCGTAAGCTGAACCGTGTCACGAGACGGCAGTGTCACCAAATCTACCTTAGCCTGCGTAACAACAGCCGTCGCTGCGAGCAATATTAAAATGTATATTATGCGTTTCATTATCAAGCTCCTTAAGAAGAGAGAATCTCAGGTTTATTATCTCATTACGGGCGCTGTTCCTCTTGTACCTCTGGTAGGTACAGGCTGAGGCTGCGGATTGCCCGACTGGCGAACATTGCGCAGATGGTAGTACATCAGCAGCTCTCTCGAAGATGACCCGGTTGCAGTGCGGGCAGGCAATGTTATTTCAAACTCAAGTGTATTGGCGTCTTTCTTCTTATAATCCGTGCCGAGCACCAGTGCCTTGCCGTCCAAAGTGCAGCGTTCCATATCCCACTGACCAGGGATATACTGAAGCATCGTTAAAGTAGCGGGGCTGTCCTTGAAATTCTCTATCGTCGCTTTAACCTCCTCGTTGGTATCGTAAAGCACAATATTAATATTGCCGGTTCTGGCGTCGTTCCTTCTGCGTATATTTATTCTCGTGCCTGAGCCGGGCATCCTCCTCTGGAAAACGACTATGTCCCTGCTGTCGCCAATATACAACTCCATCTTCTCGCCGACCGGCGCAAGGACGGCGTTGTCCTCGCCGAGCATTATTGTGCTTTCGTGGCCGTCATCCTGGAAAATCCTCGCCTTGCCGCCCCAGAGGGCATTCTTGCCAAGCGTGCTGTTGGAGTCGTTGACAATGCGATAGCTGACAGGGATACCGACGTTTCTGTTCTCCAGTTCGTTCGGGTCCCACGGCAGCTTCTGCGAATCGAAAGTCCAGATTTTCTTGATTGGCACTTCCGGCGCCTTGAGGAAAAGAAGCTGTTTGGTCTCTTCGTGGTTTGTGCCCTGCTCGAAGGCCTCGCCGTAGTCCAGCAGTATTTTCGCATTGGCGAAATCCTCGCCTGAGAAGTTTCGCAGGATAATATAGCTTTTCAAATCAACCTTTGTTTCAGCCTTGTCTGCGACAGCTTTATATGTAATTAACCTGTCGATATTGCTAAGCAGATAGCTGATTCTGACCTTCTCAGCGAAATCGCCGCCGCTGCTGATATCCCAGACAAGGGATTTTTCATTTGGCGGATAAATGACGCTAAGAAGCACCACATTATCCGGGTGGTCGATTGCCTGCAGCCTAATCGAGTCGGCATCAATCGAAACGCCGTTCCAGGAAAAATCCACCTTGTTGACGCCCTGCTGCAGCGTCAGTACGCGTTCCTCCTCGATTAGTGTCGCCTGTGGATTATCCAGGCGAATCACGGTAGCTGCACGTTCCGGCAGAGCTACCAGCTTGATTCTGCCCTGGGCGATTCCAACAAATGCAATCGCCATCACAACTGCCAAAATTATGTTTCTTCTGCTGTTCATAATTGTTCTCCTTGAAAAAAGTTAAAAGTTAATCAATTTTATTGACCTTGTAATGTCGGATTACACATCCGACCCATAAACAGTATTGTTTGTGATTTGGCATTTTCCTTAATTATGAAAATAAAAGGCCTGTCCGCACGGAAAACCGGCGGGGCTAATGCTACAGACGTCAGCGTCATCCCGACCGCAGTGGCCGCTGCTGCCTCTGTCCCTTCCTCGTTGACCTCGACAAACGCCTTGTGCATCACTTTTGAAATACACAAATCCGTTTTCCCCGTCATACCGGAAAAATCGGCTGAATCCGTAAAGGCCTCTTTCATACCCATATCCTGCAGGATGCCTTTCATCTCAAGAGTCCCGCAGGTCATCTTGAACTTCGGCAGATAAACCTCCAGCTCCACTTTCCTTCTGCGGACAGAAGTAACCGAAGCAGGCTCGGCAACTATTTGTTTATCGACTGACTCTATTGTTCCGCCCGCCTTGGGCAGGATAACCATCATCGCAAGCTCGTTACCCTTGTAAGGCATCTGCAAAATCTGCACCGTATCGGTCTCGCCATATTCGAAGGTCTGTTTCTGATACATCATCGGCACTTCGATAATCTTGTCGGCTGTAACGTTGAACTTGGCGGGCTTTGTGTTTTCAGTCTTGAATTTAATTGCCCAGTCGCCCTTAAAATAAATGGCATTAGTCAGAACCAGTCTAATCATCCGGTCCAGACCACCGGCAGGAATCAGGTCTTTTATTTTCTCTTTGGTCTGCTCCTCAATCCAGGCGTTTATTGTTTTGCTGGCAGCCTCCGGCTGTTCAAAATCCAGCTCGGTTAATCCTGAGCCGAAATATTTTTTGTTCGAATCAAGAAATGCCTGTAAAAATCCAAATCCCTTTTGTCCCCAAAGGGCATTGGCAATATTCAACTGATAGCCGCTCGTTTTAGGGTCCGCCTGCAACTGCTTCTGCAAATTGCTGTAACCTGCTGCAATTTTTTCCAATTCTCCGGAGGGCAAACGCAGGACAGCAGCCATCTCTTTAGCTGTATTTCCACGTGCGCCGGTATAGGTCATCGCAAGTGCGCTGGAGATACTGTATGGCGAGAAAAATAAATTGCCCTCAGCGTTTTTTACGTCCGGCAGGTCTTTGATTTTTCCATATATATTAAACGCAAATTCGTTAATGCCTTTTGCAACAGAATTCGAGTCCTGCGCAGCGATACTCCTGCCTGCCAGGCAAAGTGTAACCACTGCAATTAAAACAATAGCTAAAATATACCCTTTCATTTTTCATCCCTTTCACATCTAATCGCTGAATCCAACTATCTTGCACCCATGGTCAACATAATGCAGAAAAAGAACAATCGATTCCTCTTTATATTTTGCTACGATTACTTGATCTGCAGTCCTCCATAAATTTTTATCTGCAAAGACTTTATTAAAATCATCTGAAAACGGGTAATTTTCAAGTGCGGTCATATTAAAAGTACTTGATGAGATTCCACTGCCTTTTGTTTTTTGCAGCACTTCTGCAAACTTTTCCATCAATTCCTTTTTATCCTCAATCACCCACTTGCGGTCAAAGGCAAACGGAACTGTAACCAATGTGCTGAGTCGCTCAATATCCCCGTCATCCAAACTTTTAAAAAACCTTTTAACAAGAATTTCAGCCCAACTATACTCTATTGGCACCTTAACGTCCTCCCTGAAAACCAGAGGTCCTTCATACTTGACCGCCCTGAGAATAGGACCCTCCTCGTTCACAAGTGCAGCTATGGATGGTTCTATACGCCTCAATTCTCCTTCATTTGGTTCGGCCATTTCTGATCTTATAAAAGTATAAGCAATTTTTCCATTAACTATCGAATACCCAGAATCAGGCATCATATAAACCGACCAAGGTGATGAAACGTCTTTGGGAGTAATCATTAAAAGCTCAATCGTACCGGTTCCGCCGTAAAGGTTTGTTACCCTCAAAGGATAATATAAATCCGCACTCTTGAAACGATAAATCAATGGCTGGACAGTTTTTTTCTCGTTTGTGACGGTTATAACATCGAATGCAAAAAACCTGATTTCGTCATCCAGATAGGATTTGACAATCTTACGAAGTTTGCCGCCCAGGTTCGGTTTGCCGAGGTCGTTCTTTTTGAAGAACTGCTCAACCCATTCGATGAACTTGTCCACATCGTTGACCTCAACAACACTCACCTGATGCGGGCCAAGCTGCTCGGACACTACGAGTTTTACAGCCGATGACTGGTCTAACTGTTCTTCAGTATTTTTTCCTCTATAGCGTATGACATAGCGCAGCTTGTACTTTTCAATAAGCTCCTGCAATGCTTTGAAGCAATCCTCCGCTGCCAGAGAAACCACAGGTTTGGAGGGCAGGGGCATAAATTCGACAACCTTCGCCGTCTTGTCTGCTTGTACGTCAGTTTGAAGAATTAAAATCTCTTCCAGTCCGTTATGTGCAATCAGAGCCCGTTGCGCCGGCTCTTTCAAATCCACGTTCTCTACAGCAACAATTGCTCCCCTGTCTGCTCTGGCAATCGACGGGATTAGTGTCACTATTAGAGCTGCAAAAATTTGCAATATTGTCATTTCGACCGGAGTGAGTCCCGTAGGGACGAATGAAGTGGAGAAATCTATTTTATTAGATTTCTCGACTCCGCTTCGCTGTGCTCGAAATGACAAAAAAGCACATTTATCATTTATCATTGGCATCATTGTTGTGCTCCTGCTATCTTGGTGTAAGCATCCTGCCGGTCACCGTTGTAGGTCGTTACCGTGTATTCAAACGACTGCTTTTTGCCAGGCTCGATTTTCAGCTCGAATCGAACCTTCCTGACATCATACTTCTTGTAAGGCGTTGTACACTGGAAGGTCCAGAAATTAGTGCCGAAGTCGCGGGTGATTTCAATCAGGGCAGGGACCCTGCCTGCGTTGGTGATTTCGATTTTCCATGTGCGGATTTCGTCCCAGCCGGAGATGTCACCATCGCTCTCGAAC
>CAZYWY010000205.1:0-2173 GCA_964651605.1 uncultured Pirellulales bacterium
AGCAGACAGGAATATGTAGGTATTGTATCTTTTCAATCCGCCTGTATAAACGATACGGAATCGATAACCGCTGCCGGCAAACAAATCAAGGATTTCGTTGATAAGTATCAACCTGTGTTGATAATATTTGACTTTGAAAAGGTGAAGTTTTTTTCGTCTCAGGTGTTGGGAATGATTCTGGAAACCCGCACCTTGCTGCAGGAACATAACGGAGAATTGGTAATCAGCGCGATAAATCCCCAGTTACACAGAGTATTCAGGATTACTAATCTCGACAGGATATTTCGGTTTTTCCCGAATATCGACAGCGCTATAACAGCCAAAAAAGCGGAATAATTACCCTTTATATAATTATATATATGGTGTGTGGTTTTGATGAATATTCACACGAAAGGACAATGCTATGTATGTTACAACTCAATTCTCCATTTTTATGGTCAACAAGCCGGGTGTGCTTGCCAGAGTGCTTAGTGAATTTGCGCAGGCCAAACTTAATATTATTGCCATTACTATGATGGATTCCGCAGAACATGGGGTAATGAGGGTGGTATTTGACGTGCCGGAAAAGGCAAAATCGGTTCTGCAAAAGCTCAATATGCAATACAACGAAACGGAAGTGCTGTGTGTCAACCTTACCAATAAAGCCGGTGCGCTGGCATTTGTTGCTGAAAAACTTGCGAAAAACCATATCAATATTTCTTATGCATACTGCACCGCTGGTGCAAAAGGCGGCCGAACGACGGGTGTATTGAAAACTGCAAATATGGAAAAAGCAATGAAACTACTGGAGCAATCCCACAATAAAAAGAGTAAATCACACCCTATGATAAGAAGGCCCAAAACATCATAAAGACAAAATTCAAAACGGAAGTTAATAAATATTCGATTAAAAAATCTTGACACAATATTCAAAGGAACGTAGCATTATTTTTCCAAATATGATTTCGGGGCCGTAGCTCAATTGGTTAGAGCATCGGACTGTCGATCCGAAGGTTGAGGGTTCGATCCCCTTCGGCCTCGTTAGGCGGGAGAGTTTCTACAAAAGCTCTTATTTCGTCCCGTACTTTCCTGAATTCTGCTAAAATCTGCTCTTCACTGCCTTTGGCAAAGTATGGGTCTGCAAAAGACCTGTGAATCATTTTTGCTTTGCCCGGAAATACCGGACAGTTCTGGCGGGCATTGTCGCATAATGTCACGACATAGTCAAATTTCACATCACCAAGCTCATCTATACTTTTGGATGTGTGAGTGGAAATATCAACGCCGGCTTCAGCCATTACTTTGAGCGCACGTGAGCTGACGCCGATAGGCTTGATTCCCGCAGAATACGCCTCGATTGAATCCGCCTTCAAGTGTTTTGCCCAGCCTTCAGCCATCTGACTGCGACAGGAATTACCAGTACAGAGAAAGAGGATTTTTGTCTTTTTCATATTGCGTGGTATCTTAAAGGCTATTGCCTATATAGTCAATTTCGATTTTATGGTTTGACTGCATACTCAGAACGAAATCTATACCATCAGGCAGAAAATCTAAAAAACTATAAAAAAGTCGATATTTACGAACAAATTTGTGGTATAATTTCCCGTATGAAGGAAATTACAATATGCCGGAAATTTGCAGATTCTTGGGAATTGTTATAACGATGTATTATAAGGAGCATTCGCCGCCACATTTTCATGCGAAATATGGTGAATACAGGGGTGTTTTCTCGATAAACGATTTAAGAATCACTGAAGGTGAATTGCCTAAAAGGATTGTTTTGCTTGTTCTGGAATGGGCGTTCGAGCATAGGGATGAATTGCTTGAAAACTGGAAACTTGTTGAAAGAAAAGAAGAACTCAAAAAAATCCAACCTCTTGTTTAGGAAACAGATGTTATGCACTGGATAACTGATGTATCATATCTCGGCGGCTACAAACTAAAGCTGAAATTTGAAAATAACGAGTACAAGATGGTCGATTTGCAACCTCACCTTGACGGGAAAATATTTGAGCCTTTGAAAAATATTTCATACTTTAAGTCTGTAGCACTTAACAGAGATATTGACACCGTTGTTTGGCCAAACAACGCCGACTTCTCTCCCGATTTTCTTTATGAAATAGGTCAGCCTGTCAATAACTAATTCTCCTTTCGGCAGAAGCCAAGCAATTCACAGGTTTCGCATTGCGGGCGG
>CAZYWY010000205.1:2273-4424 GCA_964651605.1 uncultured Pirellulales bacterium
CCCCTGCTAATGTTGCCCTGATTATGTGCAGCATAAGTCCTCAATAAAGAATCACAAAATTGCGTCAGTGCGGGAATAATATTCTTATCGGCCTTGTTGTAGCCCTGAAGGAAATAATTTTCCAGACTGCCGGTCTTATGTATTGCATATTTAAGCAAAGTAAGCAGCTCCGCTATATCGTCGCCGGTAGTGAAGCGATGTTTGAAATCCTTCAAAAGATTTCTTTTCGAATCATCGAAATGGATTACAAACCGATAGGGACTTTCCCCGATAATGCTGAATAATTTTATAAGTGACTTTTGGATTTGCTCGACCCTGCCGGTAGCCAGCAGAGCTGATAAAAGACCTGCAATTTCCATATCCTCCGGCCTGGCATATTTATAAACAAACTGCAAAGGGTCTGGCGCAATAAGGCTGCGGCGGTTGTATTTGAGATAGAGCCGTTCCAGAATATCTTTTAATATCCGGTGATTATCTTCAGCCTTCATACATTGGAATGTAATCGTATTAGTTCAGCTTTTCCAAATAAGCAATAATATCTTTAAGAGGTGTTATTCCTATTGTCTTAAATCTGATCTGGCCAGTACGGTCAATATAGAAGGTCTTTGGTATCGGGAATCCCGGGTCAACTGCCCCTTGTTCAGCTTTATCGAGAGGAGCAGGCAAAGATGCATAGCTCGGCGTTATTACAATTGTGTAGTTCATATTTTTATTGGCTGCAACGAAGCTTTTTACGGTTTGAGCCGGTTCTTCAGATATTGCCAGCATTGCAAGCTGGTCTTGTGTGTATTTCTTGCGAAGCTCAATAAGGTCGGGAATTTCTACTTTGCAGGGTGGGCACCAGGTAGCCCAGAAAATGACCATGACTTTTTTGCCGCGATAATCACTCAGCTTGATTTTTCTGCCCTGAAGGTCCGTAACTGTAAAATCCAACCCGGAGGCTGTTGCGGCAGGCGGCGTGGAAACTACATTGCGATTTGTGTCAGTGGGTACCGATGCTGGCGCTTGAGCAGGCTGGGTATTTTCCTGCGTACTTGAAACTGAAGTTTGGGGTTTATCCGATTGGTCTTCGCATCCCGGAAAACCCGCTGATATTGTGAATAGCCCGATTCCTGCCAGGATTAACAAAATGTTTCTGAACTTATTTTGTGCGGTCATTTTATTGCTCCAAAAACTATAATTTTTGCTGAACATAAATTATACTACCAATTACACGTATAAAATCCAGCTTTTGTTCAATATCTGCCAGAAAAACGTTAAAAGTTGAAAAATATTTTACATAATTTCCATTTTCAGTGGACAAAAAGTCCGCATCGGTCACATTGTATGTAGAATATTCTGAAACTTGAGGGCCTTGAGTTGACAACGTCGAGCGATAAAGAACTGATTGAATCTGTAAGTGCCGGCGATTTAAGTAAATATGGTATTCTGTATGACAGGTATGCGCCGCTGATTCGGGCGGTTTGTTACGATACAACAGGTAATCTTGCCGATGCACAGGACCTGACACAGGATGTCTTTCTGCGGGCTTTTCAAAAGCTGAAGGAACTTCGCCAGCCGGAGCTTTTCGGAAGATGGCTATTTGCGATTGCCCGGCTACGATGCAAAGAGTGGCAGCGGCAAAAATTGCGTATGCAAAACAAATATACGCAATCGGTAGCAGGCAGCGCAACAACTGATGAATATGCAAATGACGGCCAATTAGAGCAGCTTCGTAAAAAGATTAGAAAATTACCAGCACTTGAACGGCTTGCACTGCATACGTTTTATCTGAAGGAAAACTCCGTTGAGGACGCCCGCAGAATATTTGGCCTTTCAAGGTCAGGGTTTTATCGAGTACTCGAGCGGGCCAGAAAACAATTAGCTGAATCATTATCAAAAGAAAAAGAGGATGTCCAATGAAAACGCCGTTGGAAAAACAATTGGAAGAAGCGTATAAAATCTTTAACAAAGACCACGAGCAGTTGAGGAACAGTTTGCTCAATTCGGTTTCGACTCCGCAAATCGACACCGAGCAAACCCCTCGTCTCAAACGCTCCGGCCTATCAATAGGAGAGTACATTATGAACAGCAAAACACTTCTTAAAATCGCAGCAGGAATCATTATCGTTACAATAATCGCAACAGCTTTTAATTTTCTCACTGGTTCCG
>CAZYWY010000206.1:0-4401 GCA_964651605.1 uncultured Pirellulales bacterium
TCTCGTAATCCCATTGTGGGCATCCCGTCAATGTCCACCATATATATACTTCTGTACGTAATCCTGACCATTGTTTTTTGTTAGTTATGTTTTTCGATAAATTTTCTTTTTCAATAACTCTTCCATACACATTTTTCGGAAATGTTTTGGCAGCTTTATTGTCGGTCTCTTGGCAAAGCTGGTTCAATCCCTCTAAAGGAATCCGTTCATCAATCTCATAATTATCTTTTGTAATTACTTCATAAACAGTGCCATTTTCTTCATTTTTAATTTTATAGCGATACATTTTTGTGTCCCCCAAACGTGTCACCCTCAGTGACTTTTACCACTTTTAGCTTAATTGAATCATAGATGATATTATCCCCCTTCATCTCTTTTTCCTCTGAGCTTCGGATATCACATTTATTCATCGACTATTGGCTTGTGCCGTATAATGAGCCTTTTGCTTAGCAGCAAATAAGGAAATGTATGTTATTCGAATGCGTGCTTAGGCTTTGATTATAGATACAATATTCCCTTCCCATTCCAAACCTGCTGCTAAAATCTGCTTGATTTTTCAGATTTCAACAGTAAATTTTTGATATGGCATATATTAAATTGAGACAGTTTTTAATATCTTTTTCGAAAGGAGATTGGTCATGAGAAACAGAACGATATTAACACTTGTTGTTTGTTCTATGTTTGTCGTTGCCGCGGTATATACCGCACAGGCACAGACAGGTCCCGCTAACCCCGTCATCGGCAAATCCCCGCGCTACTGCAACCCCCTGCCGATGATATCGGGTCAGGGCGGCAACGCCGGCGGTGACGTCACCGTCATCAAGGAGGCCGGCAAGTACTACATGTATTGCTCCGGCGGCGGAGCGTGGATATCAGAAGACCTGCTCAACTGGTCCTTCCAGCGCGTCGCCAATGTCCCCGGCGCTCCGCATGTCGTCAAATACAACGGCAGCTTCTACATGGCCGGTAACGACGGGACCCGCAACGGCGTTCAGAGCGCCGAAGGCGTTGTCTATAAGGCCGACAACCCCCTCGGCCCGTTCGTCAGCCTCGGCACCTGGAAGAACCCCGGTTGGGTCAACGACGGCTGGAACGGGGCGTTCGACATCGACATCTTCGTTGACGACGACAACAAGCCGTACCTCTATTACCCCGGCCGTGGCGTCAGCGGCATCTTTGTCGTCCCGCTCGACCCCAACGATCTCACGAAATTCGCCGGCAAACCCAAGCACCTCTTCTCCTTCGACTCCAGTCACGTCTGGGAGCGCTATGGCGAAATGAACGAGTACCCCGACGTCACCTGGATCGAAGGACCCTGGCTCCAGAAATACAACGGCACCTACTACCTCGAATACTCCGCCTCCGGCACCCAGTGGAAAACATACGCCGAGGGGTATTACATAGCCAAGTCTCCCCTCGGCCCCTTCACCTACGCGCCGAACAATCCGCTCCTCCGAAGGACTGACGGCATCGTCACCGGCCCCGCCCACGGCAGCATCATAGAAGGCCCCGACAAGAACCTTTGGCAGTTCTACACCATCGTTTTGTCCAACCCGCCGGGTGGGCGCCGCATCGGCATGGACCGCATCATCTTCGACAAGGATGGTTATATTTCGGTGAAAGTCACCGACACGCCGCAGTGGGCCCCTGGTGCAGTTACCGACCCAACCAAGGGTGACTCCGGCTCCATTCCCGTTACTATCAACAAGCTACGCGCTATGAACGCACTTTCGCGATTTTCTTCCCAGCAGACCGGACGGGATGCCGCCTACGCCATCGACAACTACAGCGGCACATGGTGGGAGCCTGACCCTGCCGACACCCAGCCCACACTGACAATCGAACTGTCCCCCGCCACCCGCTTCGATGTCGTCCAGTTGTTCACCATCGACTCTGTGCGTATAATGTTCAGCGGCGGCGGAGGGTTTGGTAGAGGCGGATTTGGACGCGGCGGTGCCGGAGGTCGCGGTTTTAGTCGCGGAGCACCCGGAGCTGCTACCGCACCTGGCGCCGGAGCAGATTCCACAGCGGCAAGCGCAACGACACCTGCCCGACCAACAACGAACGCCTATCAGTACAAGATTGAAGTCTCAACCGATAACAACGTTTACACGACAGCGCTCGACATGACCAAAAACGACATCACCCGCAACACCATCTTCGAGGAAATTCCCCCTGTGAAATGCCGTTTTGTGCGCCTGACTATGACCAACTGGCCACGCAACTCGTCCCTTGGCATTATCGAATTCACCGTCTTCGGCAAGCCCGCCGGGTCACTACCCGCCGCCATGCCGATACCGCAGTGAGCCAGGTCCTCAGTTGCCGGACCGAAGCGTTTCATAAGCAGACGCAGGTGTATGCGCAGTTGTTTGAGATATTCAAACGTCATGCGGGAGCTATCGAAAGGGTGACGTTGGGTGCGATTCATATTAGCCCAGGTTTAGTCAAGACCTGTTCATTGCTGGCTGTGGATGATGGAGAATCGGGTCAATATTTGTATAAATCTTGTTTGTAAGGTTCGGGGATGAACGCTCCAACAATTTTTGTGTCACTATGGCCACCTTGGCCTTGAATGCTGCGCTGTGGTTTCGTCTTTTATTTTTCATTAATTTGTCTCCTGAATACTGTATCGTCTCAGGCGAAAAATCTGCCCTAACTATGCGTCCAGTTTTTTGGGGAATATTATAATCTGCTTGATTTTTCAGATTTCAGCAGTAAATTTTTATTCATTAAGAGGTTATTTTATGAAATTATTATTTGTCATTGGCTGGTAAATACAATTTTGCATGTAACATAGGAGTTCACAAATGAAAACAACTACAATATTAGTTTTGGTCGGCGGATTACTGGCGTTGACAGGTTGCACAAATCAGGAGGAAAGTACCGTAAATGATGCAAATCAAACATCAAGCAAAATTGAAACCAAAGTAGGAGAAAAATTTACAATTACATTGCCTGCCAACCTTACAACGGGCTATTCCTGGCGAATAGACGAGATAAAGCCGGCCATTGTGAGAAAGGATGATTATAAATACAATCAATCCGCAAATGCACGAGGTTTAGTAGGAGTCGGCGGAGAGGAAGTTTGGACATTTGAGGCTGTAAGTAAGGGCAGAGTTATCATTCACTTGGAGTATGTTCGCCCGTGGGAGGTGGATGTCCCGCCGGTCAAAAAAGCCGACTTTACCATCATAGTTACAAAATAACCTATATATGGATTTCCATAATGTCGCCTTTGCTTTCGGAATAACCCTGCTTGCAGGTTTATCAACAGGGCTGGGTAGTACACTTGCTTTTTTTGCCAATCGCACCAATACAAAATTGCTTTCCACAGCTCTGGGTTTCTCAGCCGGAGTGATGATTTATGTTTCCTTTGTTGAGCTTTTTCCTTCCGCCAAAGATGCAATTGTTCCTGCAATGGGAGCATCAGGTGCATATTATGTTACTGTCCTGTCCTTTTTCGGGGGTATCCTTCTTGCAGGAATTATCGACAGACTAGTACCCGACTTTGAGAATCCCCACGAGGCACACCGTCCTGAGGAAATGCTCGAGACAAAGTCGGCAGAACAATTCAGGAAGCTCTACCGGATGGGAATGTTCACAGCAATAGCCATAACCGCTCATAACTTCCCGGAAGGCATTGCAACATTTGTAAGCGCCCTGAAAGACCCCAAGCTCGGTGTGGCGATTGGTATTGCAATTGCCATACACAATATCCCGGAGGGTGTGGCGGTTTCAGTGCCTATTTTTTATTCCACCGGCAATAGAAAAAAGGCATTTGTATATTCATTTCTTAGCGGATTAGCCGAGCCGCTTGGCGCATTGATTGGCTATCTCTTTTTGCTGCGATTCTACAATGATATTGTTTTTGGTGTGCTTATTGCGATGGTGGCAGGCATAATGATTTTTATATCTCTCGATGAGTTGCTGCCAACAGCAGAAAAGTACGGCCAGCATCATCTGGTAGTCTATGGCCTGATTGCCGGAATGGCCGTTATGGCTGCAAGCCTGCTGTTATTAACATAACTATATCTTGTTAATACAAATCCCCCAATCGAATGCATAGCTGCATTTACTTTTCTATTCTTCGCTTCAGGAAAAACTGCTGCAAAAGGCCACTGCACTGTTCCGCCAAAATACCGGAGCTTACCTCAAGACGATGATTCAATCTATCATCCTGCACAATATTATAGAGACTGCCGGCTGCTCCTGTCTTTGGGTCGTCGCATCCATAAACCAGGCGGTCTATCCTGGCCAGCACCAAAGCACCGGCACACATACAACACGGTTCCAGCGTAACATAAATCGTGCAACCTTCCAGATGCCAATTTTGCATATACTCGGCGGCCTGAGTCAGAGCGATGATTTCTGCGTGGGCGGTCGGGTCGTGAAGCAACTCTT
>CAZYWY010000207.1:0-4386 GCA_964651605.1 uncultured Pirellulales bacterium
ACTTAACCATATTCTGCTCGTTCATAACTAATACCCTTTCCAAAAACCACTGAAAAATATTTTATTAGGTTGCCAACTTATTGTGTCTTATTTTCAATCTTTGATTAACCTCGAAAGATTAAAACTTGTTGTGAATCTTTCAAGCAAGTCCGTTCTTAAGCATATAATATATTTCATTTATATGAATATCTCTTTTGAATTCGGCAACTGTGGTTTTTTCATTTATCATAAGGTATTCGATATCAGCCATTTCTGCAAAATCTTCCAAATGCTCAGCCGTCAGTGCCATACTGAATCCGGTATGGTGGGCGCCGCCGCCGAGAATCCACGCTGCTGCTGCTATTTTGAGATTCGGCTCAGGCTGCCAAAGAACCCTTGCAACCGGCAGTTTCGGCAAATCAGCATCCGGTTTTACTACTTTACAGGGATTGATGAGCATTCTGAATCTATTACCCATATCTATAACCGAAACATTTATGCCGCTTCCCTGCGGAACATTGAAGACTAATCTTGGCGGGTCTGCTTTTCCGCCGATGCCGAGCGGATGTACTTCAAGAGATGCTTTGCCGCTTGCAATCGAAGGACATACCTCAAGCATATGTGCTCCGAGTACTTTCATTCCATCGGGATTCAGATGATACGTATAATCTTCCATAAAAGACGTTCCGCCTTTTAAGCCGGTCGCCATAACTTTCATTGCGCGAACCAGAGCGGAAGTCTTCCAGTCACCTTCGGCGCCGAAACCATATCCGTCAGCCATCAGCCTCTGTACCGGAAGCCCCGGCAATTGAACCAGGCCGTGCAAATCTTCAAAGGTAGTTGTGAAGGCTTTAAAATCACCCTTATTCAGGAATGCCCTCATACCAACTTCGATTTTTGCAGATTCACGAACTCTATCAAGTTGTTCGTCCGAGAGGCTCACCTTGTAATCTTTTTTATATTCAGCCATCATATCATCGACCTGTGCGGGTGCAGCTTTCTCAATAGCAGCAACAAGGTCGCCTACACCATAACCATTAACTGAATAGCCGAATTTTTTCTGTGCTTCGACTTTATCGCCTTCTGTGACTGCGACCTCGCGCATATTGTCACCGAAACGGGCAACCTTCATACCCTGCCAGTCATTCCATGCGCACGCGGCACGCATCCAGATGTCAAGCTTTTTAATAACTTCCTCATCTTTCCAATGCCCGACGATAACTTTGCGATTCTTCCGCATTCGGCTGCAGATAAATCCGAACTCTCTGTCTCCATGAGCCGACTGATTCAGGTTCATAAAGTTCATATCAATGCTTTCCCAGGGTATATCCCGGTTGAACTGGGTATGCAGGTGAACAAAGGGCTTTTTAAGAATACCAAGTCCTTCAATCCACATCTTGGCAGGACTGAATGTATGCATCCAGGTAATAAGGCCGACACATTTTGGTGATGTGTTGGCTTTCACACAAATATTGGTAATTTTATCCGGTGTGGTTACTACCGGTTTGAATACCACCTGGCAGGGAATTTTGGCTGAATCGTTCAGGTATTGAGCGATTTTACTCGAATCTTCATCAACCTGTTTCAGCGTTTCTTTTCCATATAAATGCTGGCTTCCCGTTATAAACCACACTTCAAAGTCTTTCAGGTTAATCATCTTTAATTCTCCTTTTTCAAATTTGGCCATAATAGGCATTTTTACCATGCTTACGCAAATAATGTTTATCTAAAAGGAACCGGCTGATTTGAAGCTGTTTTGGATTTATCAGCAATGTTTTCAGGGCTGTTGTTGCAATCTCTTCGAGAATAACCATTGCTTCGACTGCCTGGTTAGCAGTTTTACCCCAAGTGAACGGACCGTGGTTGGCTACAAGCACCGCTGGATTTTGCATCGGGTCATTGTCAGCGAATCGTTCGACTATCGCTTTGCCTGTATTAAGTTCATAATCATTTTGTATCGCTGTTTTTATCATCGGCTTAGTAACAGGTATCGCACCGTTAAAATAATCGGCATGTGTTGTGCCTAAACAGGGGATTTCAGAGCAAGCCTGTGCCCAGGCAGTAGAATTAGGCGAATGAGTATGACATATTCCGCCCACAGATTTAAAATTCCAGTACAGCTCAAGATGTGTCGGCGTATCCGAAGAAGGCCTGAGCTTTCCCTCTATAATATTGCCCTGCAAATCGAGCAGGACTATTTTTTCCGGCGTAAGTTCATCATAAGCGACACCGCTTGGTTTTATGGCAACAATACCTTTTTCTCTTTCGATGCCGCTTACATTGCCCCAGCTATATATTACGAGTTTTTGCCTTTGCAGTTCTATATTCGCTTCACAAACATCTTTTTTTAATTTCTCATACATAGTGACTTTTTATGAATTAACAGCTTCTTTTATATTCAGCAAATCCTTCATTATATTATGCAATGTTGCAGATTTACCCTTTAATCCAAACACATCATGTAGCTGCTTATAAAGAACATAAAGTTTCTGATAAACCACGTGGTTTTGTGCAATCGGCTTGTAAGTTACATCCTTTATACCGCACATCGCGGCCTGTGCTGACTTGTAATCGGGATGTGCGCCCCCGACCACCGCTGCTGCGACGGCAGAGCCTAATGCACATGTCTGTGCTGAGCGTGAGACTTTCATCTCTCGTCCCGTAACGTCTGCATAGATTTGCATAAGCATAGCATTCTTTTCAGCGATACCGCCGCAATTAACCACTTCGCTGATTCCGACACCATATTCCTCAAAACGGTTGATTATAGCCAATGCACCGAAGGCTGTAGCTTCGATAAGCGCACGATAAATCTCCTCAGGTCTGGTATGAAGCGTCTGTCCCAGGAGAAGACCTGTGAGCCTCTGATCTACGAGAATTGTCCTGTTTCCATTATTCCAGTCAAGAGCCAGCAGACCAGATTGACCCGGTTTTAGTTTGGCGGCTTTCTCCGTAAGAGCCAGGTGAGAACCAGCCTCTTTGCCGCCAGGCTGGATGTAGTTGACGAACCAGTTAAAAATATCGCCCACTGCCGACTGGCCGGCTTCAAGACCGTAACAGTCAGGTAAAATTGAACCTTCAACGATACCGCAAATGCCCGGAATATCAGGAAGTTTTGTACTGGTCGGAGCAACAACCATATCGCAGGTACTGGTACCAATGATTTTAACAAGCACACCCGGCTTGATTCCGGAACCAACAGCGCCAAGGTGCGCATCAAATGCGCCCATTGCCACAGGAATACCAGGAGTAAGTCCGAGTTTATTGGCCCATTTGTCTGTCAGCTTGCCGGCGGCCTTATCTATTGCATAAGTCTTGTCGCCCAATGTCTTACGCAAATTGCCGAGTTTGGGGTCGAGTTCTGCCAGAAACGCTGCATCAGGGTAGCCTCCCCATGCATCGTTAAACATTGCTTTATGCCCGGCAGCACAACGGCAGCGTTTCAGCTTGTCTGGATGATCTGTCCCTGTTAAAACAGCAGGAATCCAGTCAGCGTGCTCAACCCAGGTATAAGCTGCACCATAGACTTTTGGTGCTGTCCTTAGGCAATGAAGAATTTTACTAAAGAACCATTCCGATGAGTAAATTCCGCCACACTTGGCGAGATATTCAGGATGTTTTTTTTGTGCTAATTCTGTTATTTCCGCCGCTTCTGAATGTCCTGTGTGGTCCTTCCACAACCATGCGTGTGCATTAGGATTATCTTTGAATTCATCCAGCATACCAAGTGGTGTTCCGTCTTTATCGACCGGAAGAGGAGTTGAGCCGGTCGTATCAACACCGATGCCTATAATGTCTTTCGGATTGAATTTTTTATCGGTTTTAGCTGCATGCTGAAGGGCATATTTTATTGTAACATCCGCACCTTTGAGATAATCTGCAGGATTCTGTCTTGCGAGATTGTGGTCTGCCGAATCAAGAATAATGCCGGCCTGACCCGTTTCGTACTCATAGACAGCAGTCCCAACCTCATTGCCGTTAGTGATATCAACTATAACGCATCTTACTGAATTTGTCCCGTAATCAAGACCGATAGTATATGACATAATTTTTCTCCTAATCAAATTTTGTCAGTTGGGCATTATAATAAGCATTCTTGCCACAAGTATCAAGCTCATACTCATATTTGCGCAATTTTTTATTTCCCATAAAGTAAATAATATTGCGTTTTATGAAATATTCATTAAATATTGCTTATTTCCCTGCTTTTTCGTGGTTTATAAGCCTGATAAACAACTTTTTTTCGGACTATACCTACAGTAGATTTTTTGATTAAAAATTCTGCATAATTCAGCAAAATTATTTGCAAGCAACCTTAAATACTAATATAATTTCCCAAAATTGAATATGAACAAAGGGGGACATATAAACCAATTATGAAAGAAAGGTTCTTATGGGATCGTTTGG
>CAZYWY010000208.1:0-4385 GCA_964651605.1 uncultured Pirellulales bacterium
AAGGTAATCCGAAGCTTCTCGAGGTCAATCCGAATCCGGGCTGGTGCTGGGACGGACACCTGGCGAAAATGTCCAGGCTGGCGGGCCTGTCCTATTCGGAGATGCTCGGTGCTATTATTCATGCCGCTGAGGAACGGCTGGGAATTCAACATTCAAGCGTCCTGAAAAATAAACTCGTGGGGCAGCCCTGAAAATGTCACTGCGAGATGTAGGGTGGGCTTTAGCCCACCGATTCAAATTAATTTAATGGTGGGGCTTGCCCCACCCTACGTGTTGCATCGCCAGTGACAGGTGGCGATGCAAGTGACACGCTTGTTCTGTCAGTTAGTTAATCCAGCGATGGCGGCGCCGATGAGTGTGGCGTTCTCGACGCTGATAATGTCGTAATAAATCTGCTTCTGCCGTTCGAGGTAATCCTTCAGGTAGTATTCGACCTTCGACCGCAAACCTTTAAGATGCTCGAAAGTCGTACCCTCGGCCACGAAGCAAACAGGCCGATTCGGTTCTTTCCCCTTGCCGGATTTTATTGCAACTGAGGACAGGTTTATTGCCGTCTGTTTTGCTGCCCTTTCCACCATCCGCTCGATAAGATAATAGAGCCTGGCAACATCATCCGCCTTGCCTTTTTTACAGGATAAAGCAAGATTATTTTCGCCGGTTTCCGGGTAATACAAGAAATCACTGAGTTCTTTTGTGTCTAATTTTTTTATCGCTTTCAACGAGTCGGCGACACCTTTGAAAAACAAACCTTCATCGGCGGCGGTCTGAATGACCTTCAGACACAACGCACCGAGATAGCCGCCGGAAATCATTTTCTCGAATGTATGCACGCCGGGATTTGTTGTTGTCTGGTCGAAGAGAATGTCTATTTTGCCCTGCCGGCACTTGCCGAATCCGCCTGACTCGACGTTAACGATTTGGCTGCCTGATGCGTCAAGTCCCGTTTTTTTTGTGATGTTGCTGTTTCTTTCGACATAACTGCAATTTGTCCCCGTGCCGAGAATAAAGCCGACATAACCATCGAAGAGTCTGTTGTTATAGTCTCTGCCTGCCAGCAGGGTCGCCACGGTATCGTTAAGCAGTATCACGTGTTTATTTTCATCTGCTCCTGCTGCTGCGATTGCACAGTTGAGGTTCTCGCCGATGACCTGACCGATGACCTGACTTGCCTTGATTTCTTTGGAAAAACGAAGAAGTTTGCCGTCTTTGTTGGGTAATATCTCCGTCGGATATGAAAAGCAAAAACCGATATTTGTCGCTTTGTCTAAAACATCCTTTGTATAGCCTGCTATAATCTGGAAGAATTCATCTTTGCCGACCTCTTCTTCGATGCCGGGCATCGGGAATAAACGATAGTTTTCGATTGTCGGTTTTTTATTTTCATCGAAACAGACCGTTGCAATGCGGAAATTTGTCCCGCCGGCATCGAGCACAATTACAGGCTTATTCACAGGCACATCGGCATCTACCTGCATATAGGTCGGGAGCATCGCCAGTGAACTTTCCCGCCCAGCCAGACCTTGAGCCATCTCATCAATAAAGACTCTGACATTACTGTCGATGTCAAGCTCTTCAAAATCCATCTGGTATTTTTTCAGAAAATCCACTGCTGTTTTTTGTGTTTGCTGCATTGTGAGTCCTGCCTAAAAAACGTTGTATACGCCTTTAAATATCTAATAGAATAAAATTGTAAATTGTAAATTGCAAATTGATAATAGATGTGTTATTGGCAAAAAATGAAAATTTTTGGTTTTTTTCAAGAATTTCTGTAACTAAACCGTACTTTCAGCGTCTATGTTTTTATAAAAGCTGCTATTAAGCGTTGTATAACTCTGAAAAAAACAAGAAATATATAATTCAGGAGATTTTTATGACTGACAGGAAGATTATTTCAATGCACATCGGGCTGCTTGCAGCTTGTTTAATTATGATATTCACAGCCTGGCTCTTCATTCGTTTTATACACTATCATTCACAGCATCGTATATTGAATCCTAACGACTACAACGTACAGGTCTTAACAGAAGACGATTACCGCAAGCTCTCTGAACCGACCAATCAGGAGGTAACATTATCCGATGGGACGACAGTAGTTGACAGAGCCGAGATATGGTATTCCAAAGTTTTTCCAAAATACAAGGCCGTTAAGGGAAGCGGCCAGTACGTTTTGGTCACGATCAAGGGAACCGCACCTTATGTTCAATATTGGGAAAGCACAATAATACCATTAGTCGTAATATTAATACTCGCATTAGTTCTCAATTTCACCGGCTATCCCGGCTGTCGGCACAAAAAACAGCCGACAAAAAATATATTATAGAATATTATGTGATCAAGAGTTTAATTTCATCTAATCTTTGTAGCCGTCGGGGTGGTTGTTGTGCCATTGCCAGGCGGTCGAAATCATCTCTTCGAGATTGTCTTTTTCCGGTTTCCAGCCAAGCTGCTGAGCGGCTTTCGATGCGTCGGCCAACAGGACAGGCGGGTCACCAGGCCGGCGGTCGGCTTCAATGACTTTAAAATCCCTGCCGCTGATTTTTTTCACAGTCTCAATAACCTCTCGAACTGAATAGCCTCTCTGGCTGCCGAGATTGTATATTAGCTCGCTGCTTTGGTCTAATTTGTTCAAAGCCAGAAGGTGAGCCCGGCACAGGTCGTCGATGTGAATATAATCGCGGATACAGGTGCCGTCCGGCGTGGGATAATCGGTGCCATAAATTTTTACAGGCGAGCCTGTACCCATCGCAGCTTTGATAATCAGCGGAATCAGGTGCGATTCCGGGTGGTGGTCTTCGCCGAGCGTTGCATTACTGCCGGCTCCGCAGGCATTGAAATAACGCAACGCTGCATACGCAAGTTTGCCTGCCCGGCACTGGTCGTGACACATTTTCTCGACCATAAGTTTTGTCCAGCCATAGGGATTTATTGGCTGGGTTGGTGACTGTTCGGTAATCGGCACCTGCTGTGGGATGCCATAGACTGCCGCTGAGCTGCTGAAGATGAACTTGCTCACGCCTGCTGTTTCCATAGCAGAGAGCAGATTTTGCGTTGCGCAAAAGTTGTTGTGATAATATTGCAGCGGTTTCTGGACCGACTCGCCAACCTCGATAAAGGCGGCAAAGTGCATTACCGCCTCGATTTGGTTTTTCTTCAGGCTTTCGACGAGCAGCTCAAAATCCGTCAAATTACCCTCGATAATATCAGTACATTTGACGGCTGCTCTGTGACCTTTGCTGAGATTGTCAAAAACGAGCGGTTCGTGTCCGGCGGCAGCGAGCATAGCAGTCATATTGCTGCCGATATAGCCTGCCCCGCCGCAAACAAGTACCTTCATATCTTAACCTTCCGCAGATGGTTTAGTTTCTGTTTTATGCGGTGCGATTCGCCGGTCAAGCCGCTGAAAAATCTCCGCTTCGAGCCGGCCATCTCTGCCCAAACTGACCCAGGACAGGCCCGCGGTTGTCGAACTGCCAAGCTGAAGCGTTTGCAGCAACGGGCTGCTGTTAGAAAACATCTGATAGGCTCTTGCGGCGCTGTCAATACCTCTGCCCGGCAAAGATAACCGCTGTACGCTAACGATACAGTCGATATGTTGTGTACCATTTTGCTCAGTTATACGGATTTCAGCTGTTCGGCGGATATTTTGCAGATTTGCGAGCGCCTGATTCTCAGCTCCAACATTATCGCTGCGCCAAAGCTCGAAGAATTGCGCCCCCGGTAGCGGCCTTGTCCTTACCAGGCCGGCCTGAGCATCTGCCTTTTCGATGGCAAAGTGCATATCAAGCAGAACATCCTGGGCTGCCCGCACAATATCAGCCTGGCCTGTAACAGATTCGGAAATGCCTGTGGCACAAGAGCAAAGGAAAATAAGAGCAAAAAGGCAAAAGAGAATGAGACTTATGTCTTGTACATTTACAACCTGTGTTTTTGAGCCTCTTTGCCGCCTTGCCACCGTTATGCTCCGTGCAATCACATTTTAGATTTAGTCTATTTAGCTACCGTCAGACACTTGAGCTGTTTCTGGTCGCGTATCAGTAGTTTGCCGTTCACAAGAGCAATCGGCGCCCAGTTATCGCCCCTGGTCAGCAGAACAGCTTTGGCTAAAGGCTTGAAACCGGACGGGTCGGGCTCTATAAGATATAGTGTCGTACTGCCGTCAACAGCAAGCAGCAACCCGTCAGCAAGAACCATACCGCCCTTGCTGAAGACAGGCGACTTGCCGGTCTTCCACTTAATCTGGCCGTCAATACTCATACATACCAGACCGTCATTTCGCTCGTTGGTGGTGTACTGGACGTAAAAATTACCGTTGTACAGAATCGGCGGCTGGGTATGAGCGCCAAATTCGACTGTCTTGAACAGTTCAGTAACACCGTAGCTGCCAT
>CAZYWY010000209.1:0-4384 GCA_964651605.1 uncultured Pirellulales bacterium
GGGTGCGTGCGGATTTGCATTTTGGCGACCCCTGGGCGCCGGAGCCGGCCTGTTATCTGACAGATGAAGAAATTGGACTGAACAAAGAATCGAATATTGAATAACGAATGACGAATAATGAATTCAGAGTTCAACATTCAATATTCTGTGTTCGATATTCGCAGTTAGTCGAGGAATCTTCTCATAATGGCGGCAGTGTGCATTGAAATGAGCATCAGATAATCCAGGTCGCTAAGACTGTAATGCTTATCCTTCATAGAGTTGTCGATATACAGCACACCGTGACAGCCTTTCGGACGCATTATCGCAGCTATCAACGCGGAACGTATTGCATCCTCTTCTTCTATCTGGGCTGATACTCTCGGCAAAACAAGAAATTGCCCCTTCTCGACCGCCTGGATAATTTTACCCTGTAATTTCAACTGACCCAAATCGATTTCTTTGCCGCTGCGGCTCCTGCCTGCGTGGCATACGAAAGGCCCCGTCGGTTTTTTTCTCAGGGCGCACCAGACATGAGATGAGCTAAACTGCTCAAGCATTATATCCAGCAATTTTAAAAGCAACTCATCAAAAGTTCCCACCTGACTGATAGTTTCTGCTGCCTGTGAGAAATCCACCAGCCGGCGTGCCGCAAGCCTCATTGCAGGTGCGTGTCCGGCATCGGGCTTTCGGACGACGGTTTCGTGGGGCGGCACCGCCAGAGCAGCTTCCAGATGCATCGTATCATCAAGTTGCATCGCCTTATCTTCCTCTGTAAGCTCTTCATCAGAAACCACGTCTATAATAAACTCGGTTATGCGGATGCAGTCGCCGTGTTTAATCTCGTTTTTGATGATTGCCTCATCGTTCAGATATGTCTTGCTGGTCGAGTCGAGGTCTTCAAGAATCCATTTGCCGTCTTCGGTGCTGTTGATTATGGCGTGTTGTCTTGAGACGGTCCTGTCTGGAAGGAATAGGTTGCTGCTTGCTCCTCTGCCGATTGTAACAGGTCCTTTTGTGAACTGGAATTCTTTGGTATTGCCGTCTTTTTGTCTCAGAAGCAACCTCATAACCTGTTCTCCTTACCTGCTTTGATTCGGCGTCTTATCTGAGTCGAGGAAATTCACTCAACCAGACGGCAAATATCATATCCAAATTGTTCCTGTTTGTCAAGTCCTATAATTTTTATTCTTGGGATGCGAAGGGAACATCGTATCCCCCTGGGAAAGATAAGATGTATGACCTGATAAATTCTGGAAGTAGCTTAAGAAGCAGGTTTGTATTGAGAGCCTCTAACAAATTTCTTTTAAAAACTCATAGTATTATTGTAAATCAAGCCGGATTTTGATATTGTAAAGCTGAAAATGTCTGGTTATATACAGGTGTGTTTTGTTTGGCGGGAAATTTCGGTTTATGAAACGAAAGGAAATGATATGAATCCTGTATTTTCTATTCTAAATATGGCTTCTTCACAACCCAAAGAGGGAGCTGCGATTTTTGTGTTCTTTTTGTTCGGATTTTTTATAAGTCTGTTAATATCTATATTAATGGCCTGGGTGTATTGCAGGATTTTCTCAAAGGCCGGCTTTTGCTGGGCGTTAGGTCTGTTGATGCTTGTCCCGATAGCAAATATTATTATGCCCTTTATCCTGGCCTTCGGCGAATGGCCTATACATAAGGAACTGCAAACGCTGAAACAGCAGCCGCCACAGGCACTTTGATAAAATATATATTTGGTAAATTTAATAACCTGCTGATTTATTTTGGAGGATTTATACAATGAATCCGGAACGACCATTGACAGTCAGTGTTCTCGACCCGATAACGCCTGCCATAGACAGGGTAAAGCTGATGCTTTTTAGACCCTTCGATTTAGGCAGATGGTTCACAATTGGCTTTTGTGCCTGGCTGGCATCATTCGGAAGCGGCTCGTCCGGACCAAATTTCGGAAACACTTTCTCATCCAATCGAAGAAATCCACAATTTAGTCAACAACTCAATGAATTCAAAGAATTCGTACAGAACAACCTCAACTGGCTCATCCCCGTTGCTATTGTAATTGTGGTGTTTTCAATCGCCATTGGCCTGCTTTTCGTCTGGCTGAGCAGCCGGGGCAAATTTATGTTTCTTCACTGCGTAGCAGGCAATAAAGCCGAGGTTAAAATCCCGTGGGCGAAATACCGTGAACAAGCCTTCAGCCTGTTTTTGTTCCGAATCGTTCTTGGCTTATTCGGTTTTGTTGTAATAGCCATACCTGTAGTCTTTATAATATTCCTGGCTTTTATGATGTCAGGCGGCGCATTAGTCAGCGCTATTATTGGTATGGTGTTCCTCGGTATGCTGATTTTTGTGACTGCGATTTGCCTGGGAATTGTAAAAAAACTAACGATAGATTTTGTTGTCCCTGTGATGTTTTTGCGAAACATCCGTATTAGACAAGCGTGGGGGCAGTTTATGCAAATTCTCTCCTGTAACAAAGGCAGATTCGTATTGTATATACTCTTTCAAATCGTTATAGGAATGGTAACCGGTATGCTTGTTCTTGCACTTTGTCTTGTAACCTGCTGTTGCGCCTGCTGCCTTTTTGCCATACCGTATATTGGTACTGTTATACTTTTACCGATTCGTATTTTTTATATGGCGTATTCACTTTATTATTTGAGGCAGTTCGGCCCGCAGTTCGATGTGTTCAGCGTTGAGACTCCTGTACCCGTATTGCCTGTCAATCCGGGTTAAAAAAATCGCATAAAACCGAAAATACAAGATCAATTTGAAGTTGTGTTTGTCACTGCGAGCGAAGCGAAGAGCCCGCTTCGGAAAGCGGGAATCCAGGCAGTTATATCTACTATTGGATACCTGCTTACGCAGGTATGACAAATCTTTTACCTGTTTGAGTACCTATAAATTCAAATGTTATGAGGTACTACTAAGAAAGTAGACATTCTATATATGATGTTCCACGTGAAACTATCTAAATCAACGATGATTCAATATAATAAGAAAATTTTAATTTCGTTTGATCGGTTTATATCCCCCAAAGATATATTCACTCTATCACAAAAGACTATATTTCCTATTATACATATATTACCATTTGCTTATCTATTCTATTTACTAATATTAACAATAATATAGAGTATATGCGTAATGTATGTTATATGTTATACATAATATACTATATATAAGTATATATTATATCTTACGACTCTTATATAATAGTATTTTGTTATATCTTACATTTAATTTGTTGACGTCATTTATACAACTTAATACGATATACGTATGATTTTCAAAAATATATCTATCATAGGCGATGGCGGGATGGCAACAGTAATGGCGATTCTGCTATGCGAAAAGGGCTTAAAGACCCGTATCTGGGGTTATGACAGCAAGCAACTCGCCGAAATAGCCCGTTATCGCGAGAACAGAAAGTTCCTGCCCGGTTACAAGATGCCGGATGTCCTTGAATATCAACCTGATGATTCAAAGATAATGGCGAGGACCGATTTGATTGTATCAGCAGTGCCTTGCCAGTTCATCAGGTCAGTCTGGACAAGACTTAACAAACATACGCCCGATAATATACCAATTATCTCTATTACTAAAGGGGTTGAGAATGAAACTCTTTTTCGCCCGACTCAAATTCTTGCAGATGTTCTTGGTTTGGCAGGGGACGAGCGGCTGGTAGTATTAAGCGGTCCTACTATAGCAGATGAACTTGCTCAAAAGCTGCCTGCGACGGCTTGCGTTGCAGCACACGATGAAAAATTAGCTCGGAAAGTCCAAAAAACATTTAATGCCCCCTGGCTTCGTATATATACAAATACAGATATTATCGGAGTTGAACTGGCGGGGGCTATGAAAAATATCATCGCTATTGCCGCAGGAATCATCGACGGCATCAAAGCAGGCGATAATGCAAAGGCGGCTCTTTTAACCAGAGGGCTGGCAGAAATAACCCGGCTTGGTGTTGCCTGTGGGGCCAAGTCGGAAACCTTTGCAGGCTTAACAGGCTTGGGCGACCTGATGACCACCTGCATCTCGCCGAAGGGAAGAAATCGCTCGCTCGGCGAGAGAATCGGCAAAGGCCTGACATTAAAACAGGCTCAGGACGCCACAGAGTCGGTCGTTGAAGGCGTAGCAACATGCAAATCAGTCGTTGCGCTGGCCAAACTGCATAAAGTCGAGATGCCCATCACCAGAGCTGTTTATGATGTGCTGTTCAGGGACAAACCTGTGCATAAAGCAATAGAAGACTTAATGAATCGTCGCCTTAAAGCTGAATAATACTGATTGTGAATATTTAATGCGCTGAGCATATAAACTCAGATAAAGTTCTTATGGCAAATCACTGCTCATGAACCAGTTCTTACTAAATCCGTTTGTCGAACAAAGTATGCTCAGC
>CAZYWY010000210.1:0-4374 GCA_964651605.1 uncultured Pirellulales bacterium
ATCAAACGCCCCTGCTATCAGTTCAATACCGCCGTCCATACGAGATGCCTTGCGGTGTACATCGCCGATAAACGCTCCGGGGCCGCCGCCGACCATCCCCATTCTCAATTTTCTGCTCAGTGCCATTTGTTCTCCTTTCAACAAAATCAACCAGTTTCATCAGCACTTTTTATATCAGTTCCATTTATACAATTTCCGTTAACTCCCAGCCCTTGCGGAAATTGGGCTTAACGTACTCGTTCGCCTTTTCATTGTTCGTGAAACGAAGGTTCGCACCGTTCCACAGCAATTTTTCATTCGGGAATCGCCAGCTTATAGCTCCAAGCAGCATCCATTCTGCATACGGTGCGGCAATATTAAAGTTGGAACAGGCGGTATTGCCATCGCCGCTTTTACAGGCTTTTATCCAGTCCTGGTAGTGACCGCCAGTAACACGCGGCAGTATCACCGGAGGATTATAACCTTCCTGCCTCGATACCGGAATCAAACTAACTCCTTCACCTCGACCGGTGGTTCCCATATAACCTTTTGTACCGAAAAACAGCTCATTGAAACGACTGAAATCCTGTGCTGTAAAACCTTCCGGTATTTTATACACGCGATTATTGGAACAATTACCTTCATACCAGTAGATTTTTACCGGCGGCATTTTCTCGCCTTTTTTATACGGATGCGGGCGCTCCGGGAACTCATATACACACGCATAATGAGGATACGTTACAGGATTGACTCCATTTACCTCCATGCAGGTTACGCTGGCAGGATGGGTGTAGCTTAATCCCAAAGACCAGTTGGCCGGGCCTAACTGGTGGATACCCCAGTCGCCAATCATCATATCGCCGTAATCCAGGAATCCTCGCCATTGTGATGGAAGTATTCCCTCTCCATAAGTGTGTTCCGGGGCTCGTCCCTGCCAGAGGTCCCAATCGAGTCCTGCGGGAACAGGTGCTACCGCAGGCCAGGAAGTTATGGCGCGGGCAAAGCCGCTGCCGTTCCAGGAGTGTACTTCTGTTATATCGCCGAGGAGACCATCCCAAACAACTTCAGTTGCTATGCGTGTTGCAACTGAGGAATATCCCTGGTTACCCATCTGTGTGGCTACTTTAGGATATTTTTGGGCAGCTTTTTTCAGCAGTCTTGCCTCCCAGACAGTCTGGGTGAGCGGTTTCTGGCAATAGACGGCGATACCTCGCTCCATTGCATACATTGATGCTACGGTGTGTTGATGGTCGGGTATTGTGATTACCACTCCGTTGATGTTTTTTGACTCTTTATCGAACATCCTGCGAAAGTCTTTGTACAATTTGGCACTATTTTGGTATTGTACAAATGCAGAACCCGCTTGTCTTTCGTCCACATCGCAAAGAGCATAGATGTTCTCGCTGCTGACACTTCTGAGGTCGCTGCCGCCCTGCATTCCGCCACAGCCGATTTTACCGAGATTCAATTTGTCACTCGGTGCCGCTGTGCCTGAACCTGCCAGAACATGCCGCGGTACAATTGTAAAGGCTGCAAATGCAGCAGCACCACCCAACAACTCACGACGAGAGATTTTGGTCTGTTTTTTCATAATAGTTCCTCTCATCAATTTCAAAAACGATAGAAACAGCTGCTATTTCGTTTTTGAACCTTTAGGCGTTGCATCACACTTCAAATCACCCAGTGCATATTGAATGCCGCGAAGGTAATGTTCCAGAATCGGCGCCGTCCATGTCACATCGTGAACATGACCGAGTGAGCAATAAAACACACGTCCCTTGCCCCACTCTTTAATCCAGGAAATGCCTGTATCTGTATCGGTATCCTTTTGGCAAAGTCTTTTGGTCGCCTCATCGCTCATATCCAGACTCATTAAAACAAGCTGTTTTTCGCGTGAATACAAGGGCGGATCAGTACGATATATTTCGTCATTCAACTTAAAACCTTTGCCTTTAAATGGTTCCATCAATGGGTTATCTGGCTCATCAATTTTCACAGCCCACTGACCTCTGTCGGCTGTCCATGGATGACCAGAGAATTTCCCGCCAAGCATTTCGCTTCCTTCCGGCCAAATGTAAGCTCCCGTATAGAAAGTATCAGTGCCTGAATGAATTGCCATTATACCTTTGCCGCCTTTGACAAAGTCCATTAGAGACTTGCACAATTCAGGTGTTTTGTCCGGGCTTAGCGGCAGGCTTACCGAGTTATTCAGGCAAACGGCATCGAATTGTGCAAGGTTCTCTGCACTGAACATATTAATATCTTCGCTGACAACTACGCTGAAAGCACCAGTCTTTTCGCCCATAATCTCAAGTGTTTTGTCCCAGTAAGGTATGCTTGTGTGCCTGTACGCACCCTGGCCAACCAGATCAATTACCAGTAATTTTCTTGGCTTACTTGGTTCAACCGCTGGTGTGGTTGGCATTGCGTCTTCCATTTTCCTAATCTCTTCATCTGAAGGACCTCTTTGTTGCGGTTGTCCAGATCCCATACCTATACCACGTCCACCGCCGCCGCGACTGGCTGCTGCCGCCGCCTGAGATGCCGCCTCTTTCGCCAAAGCATTGAGCTTAGCGGTAAGTTTTGTTGCCTTATCTTCTTTGGCAAGGGTTGTAAGCTCGGTAATCTGCTCGGTTGTAAGTCCGACTCCTCCCATCATACCGCCTCTGCCGCCGCCGAAACCGCCGGCAACTGGACGAATACTATTAAGAGCCGTGACTATCTGAGTGATTGCATCGCTTTCTTCGCTGTACTGAGTTGCGAATGTGGTCGAAGCCTCACCCTGAAGTTGTGCAATGCACGGGTCGTTAGCCGGTGCCTTCTGGATAGCTGTCTTCAGAGCAGCAAGCTGCTTTTCTATCTCTACGATAGATGCAAGACGGGTAGCTTTGTCGGGACGCTGAGTAACTGCTGCAGTACCCCTGCCGCCTCTTCCACCACCCATACCTCCACCTCTTCCGCCGCCCGCTCCGGCTCCCATTACCGGTTGTGTTTGTGTACACAAAACTACTGATAAAATCATCAATACGATGACGACAGGAAACAGACATTTATTTCTCATACTACAAACCTCCAGAAACAAATCCAATAAATAATAACCTGTACCTAATCTTCACTGTGACAAATAATCAAAGTACAGTACAATTTACACAGTTACCGCCTTCGGCGGTTCTATCCTTCAAATGGATACTGATAATCCGGTTATGGTACTTCTCAATAACAGGAATCGGACCCTTGCCGCCATCGCAGATGCGCTTGTGAAAGCTCAATATACTCATTATTACCTGCATCTTCGGTTACAGTTCCATCTGCCGGCAGAGACTGTACAAAAAGCAACTGACAACATCCTCAATAAAACAAAAACCGGAAATAGAAAATTCTTCATACCACTAAAGTCTTAAAAAATTTTCTACTCCTGAAACATCAGATTAGCAGATAAAAAACAGACAGAATATTTTCAATTAGCAGGATGCGTAACGGCTAAAATCAGTTACAAAAGTCCCACTTTTCACAACCTGACGACCGCTGTTTTTGATTTACACCTCTTCAAAATTGCTAAACAAAACAATCAGCAAAGATAATTGATTGCTTGAATGTCGTTAGTCCTCGTACTTAAAACCACCCGGCGGAGGTGTATAACCGCCGCGACCGCCACCGCCGCCACCACCACCGCCGCCACCGCCGCGACTGGCTGCTGCCGCCGCCTGAGATGCCGCCTCTTTCGCCAAAGCCTCAAGCTTAGATACGGTCTTCTTGGCTTTATCCTGTTGGGCAAGAGCTGTAAGCTCTTTAATCTGGTCGGTCGTAAGGCCGACTCCTCCCATCATACCGCCTCTGCCGCCGAAACCGCCGGCAACAGGACGAATACTATTAAGAGCCGTTACTATCTGAGTGATTGCATCGCTTTCCTCGCTGTACTGAGTTGCGAATGTGGTCGAAGCCTCACCCTGAAGTTGTGCAATGCACGGGTCGTTAGCCGGTGCCTTCTGGATAGCTGTCTTCAGAGCAGCAAGCTGCTTTTCTATCTCTACGATAGATGCAAGACGGGTAGCTTTGTCGGGACGCTGAGTAACTGCTGCAGTACCCCTGCCGCCTCTTCCACCACCCATACCTCCACCTCTTCCGCCGCCCGCTCCGGCTCCGCCTGCCATCTGAGCCTGAACAGACAAGGTAACTGTCAATATCATCGCCACGATAACACCTGCATACAGATACTTCTTCATAGAACTAACCTCCAACTATAAAATAATTAATACACTATACCTGCACTTTAACTTCGATAACTGACTCAAGAAATAACCTATCTGTCTTATCTGTCAAACTGAGCATCAAAGGAAATCGCAGAAGGCTTAAAGTCAGCTTGTTTAATTACCTCACAGGCCTCTTTCGCACCGT
>CAZYWY010000211.1:0-4345 GCA_964651605.1 uncultured Pirellulales bacterium
ACATTCCTTTGCGCGAGGCCTATACCTTAATCAAGGCAATAAGCAAAAAAAAGGCCGACACAATCGCCAAAGAAAAAGAACGATTCATCGCAGGCTGTGTCAGCAAAGGATTAACAAATCAGCAGGCCGAGCAGATTTTTGAAGTAATCGAACGATTCGCCGGCTACGGCTTCAACAAAAGTCACTCGACCCGCTATGCCCTTATTGCATATCAGACCGCATATCTGAAAAGTCACTGGCCTGTTGAGTTTATGGCCGCCCTGCTGACCTACGAAATGGACAACACGGAAAAAATTGTCGATTACATCGGCGAATGCAGCCAGATGGGAATAAAAGTCCTGCCGCCCGATATTAACGAAAGCGGTGTCGATTTCACCCCGCTTTATAATAAGGATAAAGATGGTCGTAAATCTGCCGGCGTTATCCGCTTCGGGCTGGCCGCTGTAAAAGGTGTCGGCGAAAAAGCAGTAGAGCAGATTATCACCGCCCGTAAAAAAACAGACGGATTCAAAAGTCTGTTCCACTTCTGTGAAAATGCGGACTTAAGAGCTGCAAATAAACAAGTCATCGAGGCACTTATAAAGGCCGGCTCATTCGACAAACTCGGCGGCAACAGGGCGCAAATGTTCGCCTGTCTTGAAAATGCGATGCAAAGCGGCTCGGTCATACAGGCCGACAGGCTGGCAGGCCAGATGAATTTCTTCGGCCAAATCAAAGACGCCGCCGACCAGACTGCTCAGGTAAAGTCACTGCCGCCGGTATCACCCTGGCCTGAGCAACAGATGCTCGCTTATGAGAAGGAGGTGCTGGGCTACTATGTTACAAGCAACCCGTTGAGCCACCACGCCGAGACAATCAACAGCTATTCCAACTGCAACAGCTCGCAGCTAAGTCAGCTCAACGGCGAAAGGCAGGTGACAATAGGCGGGATGCTCACGCGGATTCGCTACAACATTACAAAATCAGGGCGAAATGCAGGAGCAAAAATGGCGGTCTTCACGCTCGAAGATTTGCAGGGACAGGTCGAAGTTGTCCTGTTCCCGGATGCGCTGAACAAATACAGCCAAATACTGGCCGAAGACACAGTTGTTTTTGTCAAAGGTAAAGCCGACAACAGAAGAGAGACCGTCAATATCATAGCCGATGAACTGATACCTTTAGACAAAGCCACAGAAAGACTTGCCACTTCGGTAAGAATAAAGCTCGCTGCTAAGGACGTTACCACAGAGAAAATCACCAAGCTCAAAAACATCTGCCAGCATCACAGAGGCAAAAGTCTTGTTTATGTGGCGATTGATACCCCGCATGGCAGGGTTACCGCCGCCGCCGACAAACAGTTGAGCGTTACCCCGGACACTGATTTTTGCAGAGAAATAAAACAGCTCATCGGCGAAAGAAACCTTATACTCACAAGCTAAATCAGAGCTTTTCTTTCAGGTAAATAAGACTCCAGAATCTTGTTTTCCCCTTAAAAACTGCGGTTTTACCAGAAAAAATTACATAGTTCCCAAAATAAATATTATTGACATTTTCAAATATCCAGATACAATTGTTGTGCAAGTTTTTTTGAGATGTTCAACGCATTTGAGTCAACTCTTAGGAAAGGAAGGTGGAGCAATGAAAAGGTCAAATCTGAAATTCTGGTCAATGTTTCTACTGTCAATTCTAACAGGCTTCTGTACAACCGGCTCTGCGACACCGCTCGGCACAGCCTTTATATATCAGGGCGTGATTACAGATGCCAATCTGCCGGCGACAGGTTTATATGATATTCAACTGAAGCTCTTCGACGGCCCCGACCCCAATGACAGCAACCAGGTCGGGATAAAAAACAGCTTCTTCGATGTTTATGTAGATAGCAACTCATTTACAGTAGAGCTGGATTTCGTCGATGTTAATTCACCTGCCCAGGAAGTATGGGGCGCAGGTAATGAGCGATGGCTGCAAACAGCGGCTCGCATAGCATCTTCAATAACAGAATATACTATCCTTAAGCCTCGCCAGAAAATAATGCCTTTCCCGTTTGCTTTGCATGCCCTCTCAGCCGGTTCTGACTATGATTGGGTCGTTACAGACAGCAATCAGATGTATTCGGGCGTATCCGGCAATGTCGGTATCGGAACGGAGATTCCTGCGGAAAAATTAGACGTCCAGGGCAACGTGAAGATTAGCGGAGTTGATAATGGTTTGATTTTTCCGGACGGCACAAAGCAGACAACTGCCCAGCTAATTGGCCCTCAAGGGCCGCAAGGTGAAAAAGGTGACACCGGCGCTCAGGGTGAAAAAGGTGACAAAGGAGATACAGGTGCAACTGGGCCAAAAGGTGATAAGGGTGACACAGGAGCGACAGGGCCGGCGGGGCCGACTCTGGGAATTTACGATTCACTTGGCCTGACAAGCTCCGGCGGCAAAGCAGCAGGCGACGCTGGTGCAAGAACTCTATACAATCTCGGCGACCTCAGCATCGGAACGATGAGTTCTTATTGCCCACTGTATGTCAAAATGTCAGGCACCGACATTTCTGGTGGAGTGCGTTTGGAAACATCCCAGGGAACCGGTGAAGACTGGTATATTTATATGCCCTCTACAGACAATCTGGTATTTCGCAATGATACGCATGATTATGTAACTTTTGAAAAGGACACCGGCAATGTTGGCATTGGTGACACCACACCAGATGCCAAGCTCGATATCTTGAATACGGGAGCTGGAGCATCATTCAGGGTAGATGATTCAGGTGATGGCGATACGACACCATTTATAATTGACGCTGCTGGTAATGTGTGCATCGGGACGACGGATCCGTACACTTATAAACTTTATGTTGTGGGTAATCATAAGGTTCAAGGCAATCTCTCTGTGGACAACTCCGTATTTATGTACGGATTGACCGGCACCACAAGTGGTAACTATGTCAGGCTGTTCAACGATCGGCTTTATTATTATAGCTCTTCGAAGAAATATAAAGATGATATCCAGCCTCTCGAAGATGATTTCTACAAAATCCTAAAAGTACAGCCCAAGTCATTTACTGATAAAGCAAGCGGCGAAAGAAATATCGGTTACATTGCCGAAGAGTTCGACCAGTTGGGGCTTAACCATTTGGTAAATTACAAAAACGGCCAACCGGATGCACTCAAATATGAACTGGTTTCATTATATTTACTGGAGGTCGTAAAAGACCAGGCCAAATCGATAGAACAATTAAAGGGCGAAAATGCTTTATTTAAGGAAAAATTGCAGGCAGAAAATGAGACGTTGAAACAAAGACTTGAGGCATTGGAGAAGATGGTTTTACAGCAGAATCTTACAGCCAAAGCGATGCAGGAATAAGACTGCCGAGGTTTTTCTGCTGGAACGATAGATGTAAAAGGAGAGATTATTTCGTCGTCCCGTCCGGTACAGGGCGGGACGGCCTTATTACCTGAGGCTGATTTTTGCAGAGAAATAAAACAGCTCATCGGCGAAAGAAACCTCACGCTCACAAGCCAAATCAGAGCTTTTCTTTCAGGTAAATGAGACTCCAGAATCTTGTTTCCCCTTAAAAAATGCGGCATTACCCGCCAAAAATAAAAATTACATAGTTCCCAAAATAAATATTATTGACATTTTCAAATATTCAGATATAATTGTTCCGTCAATTTTGTTTAAGGTGTTCTGCGTATTTGAGTCAATTCTTTGAAAAGGAAGGAAGGTAGGATTATGAAAAGGTCAAATCTGAAATTCTGGTCAATTGTTCTGCTGTCAATTCTAACAGGCTTCTGTACAACCGGCTCTGCGACACCGCTCGGCACAGCCTTTATATATCAGGGCGTGATTACAGATGCCAATCTGCCGGCGACAGGTTTATATGATATTCAACTGAAGCTCTTCGACGGCCCCGACCCCAATGACAGCAACCAGGTCGGGATAAAAAACAGCTTCTTCGATGTTTATGTAGATAGCAACTCATTTACAGTAGAGCTGGATTTCGTCGATGTTAATTCACCTGCCCAGGAAGTATGGGGCGCAGGTAATGAGCGATGGCTGCAAACAGCGGCTCGCATAGCATCTTCAATAACAGAATATACTATCCTTAAGCCTCGCCAGAAAATAATGCCTTTCCCGTTTGCTTTGCATGCCCTCTCAGCCGGTTCTGACTATGATTGGGTCGTTACAGACAGCAATCAGATGTATTCGGGCGTATCCGGCAATGTCGGAATCGGAACGAGCAGTCCGAGTGCAAAGTTAGATGTCAACGGACAAGTAAGGATTGCCGATGGCACAGAGGGTACAGGAAAGGTTCTGACATCAAATGCTGATGGTCTGGCCAGTTGGCAGACGGAAACAGACCCGATTTACAGTG
>CAZYWY010000212.1:0-4327 GCA_964651605.1 uncultured Pirellulales bacterium
TTACCTAAGGGTTTATCTTTGCATTGATTACAATCATCATTGCCCCAAACTTCTATAGCATTATCGACAGTTAAAGTAAGATAATGATAGGCTTTGAGATCAGGTTTCATTCCAATAGATATCTCTTTAAATTTCTTATCTTGTCTTATTGATTGTTTACTACCTCTTTCATCCCATTCTACAAGAAAGTTGTCTTTTGTTAGAGCTAAAGTGTTCCGACCTCCTGTTGCAATTTTTTCTATGTTCTTTGCTTCAAAGATTGTCGGAGAAATTATTTTCAATGGTTGAGGATTTTTGTGATTTCGATCATTGAAGCCATTATTGTTTCCGATGCTGAACAAAACCTTTAAAATGCTTGCCCCCCTTGGGCTTAATTCCAGTTGAAACTTAAAACCTGTTTCAGGATCTTCAATTTTGGGGTCAGCAGCTCCAATAACAAAAGATTGAGCCGGTGTATGGTCTGCCCAGAAGTCAACAGAATCTGCTGATTGCAGCTGACTGTTTTGTGACGCAGCTGCAGCCTGTGATATCTGTCGATTTGACAGACAAAAACAAACAATCAATATTAAAATAATTTTAAATTTTCCTATATTATGCATAGTGAAAAAACAAATCCTGTAAATTTTCTATCTTCCATTTTGCAGCCGCTCAGCGTGAAATCTGTCCAGCTCATCTATTGCCAGGATTTTTTTCATAGTGGTTTCATAATCATATTCAAGCCGAACAAAATGCACTTCCTTGTCCTCTACAAAGACGTAACTGGCTCGATTATCCTTATCTCTGGGCTGGCCAACCGAGCCAATATTTATAATCGCCTTTTCAGTCTCGACAATCGGATATTTATCACCAAGCTCAGCAGGCAAATAAAAATCCGGCTCATCGAGAAATACACCCGGCATATGCGTATGGCCTACAAAGCAGATATGCCTGACCCGCTCGAAAAGCATCCGAACCTTCAGCGGATTATTATAGACATCATCGGGAAAAATGTATTCATTTATCGGCCTTCTCGGAGAGGCGTGGACAAAATCAAGCATTAAAGCCTCGCTATTGAACGGGTATTTGAGCGTCTGACGCATAGGCAACGTACCTAAGAAGTCCCAGCGTCTATTGCGACTTCCCTGCTTCTGCTCCGTCTCGAGAACCTCACGAGTCCAGAAACTTGCCTGCTCAGCTCCGTAATTAAAGTTGGTCGGCTCATAAAAAACCGCATAATCGTGATTGCCAAGAACACACCAGCAGGTTTTTTCTATAATCAAATCGAGGCATTCTTTTGGATTCGGCCCATAGCCGATAACATCACCCAGGCAATAAATTGTCTTGATACCCCGCCTTTCAATATCAGCCAGTACCGTTGTCAAGGCCTCTAAATTCGAATGTATATCACTTATAACCGCAAACATTAACACTCTCAACACAATGAAAATATACAACTACTTTTCAACAGATTTTCTAATAAATAACAAAAAAAAAGGCTCGACGCCAGAATTTTATCCTGCCAAACCGGATAAATTTGATTAAATCGGCATTGTTGATATAATATCGAACAATCGAAAAATATTTCATAATTATAATATTCTAAGCTGAAAATGACAGGAACAACTCTTCTTGAAACTTGCGGGCTGGTGAAAAGATACTCCGGCAGAATTGTCGTCAATGAGGTTTCAATTACTATTGAAAGACAAAGCATCGTCGGGCTTCTGGGACGAAACGGCGCCGGAAAAACCACCACCTTTCGGATGATAATAGGGATGATTACTCCGACAAGCGGTTCTGTTCTCTTCGAGCAGCAGGACATAACAACTTTGCCGATGTACAAACGAGCCAGACTCGGAATGGGCTATCTCTCGCAGGAACCGAGCATTTTTCAGCGTATGAGCGTCCGAGACAATCTGCTGGCCATACTGGAGACAATGTCAATACCATCGTCTGAGCGAAAACGCCGGGCAGAAGAGCTTATTGAGTGTTTCGGCCTGACCGAGGTCGCTAAAAGCCAGGGCAGGTTTCTTTCCGGCGGTGAAAGAAGAAAGCTCGAAATCGCCCGTGCAATGGTAACAGAACCATCATTGATTCTGCTCGACGAGCCATTCAGCGGTGTTGACCCCATCGCAGTCGAGGATTTGCAGGAAGAAATCCGCAGACTGGTGGAATCAGGCGTCAGCATCCTCATAACCGACCACAATGTCGAACGGACTTTTGAGGTGGTTGACAAGGCTTACATCATCGACCACGGCAAAGTAATCGGAGCAGGCAGCCCCGCTGAACTGGTCCGAAATGAAACTGTCAGAAGCTCCTATCTGGGCAGAACATTCGACGGCAGCGAGTTCGAGCAATAGTAGTTTTTTAGAATCTTTTATATTTAAAAAATGATTAGACTACAATGAGTAAAGAAGAAATTCCACGAATCGACAGCAACGAAGATATAAGAAGACAACTTCTACCATATTGCCGGTTACAATATGGCCAAATATGGGAAGACCCTGTGTCGGGTCACAAAGTTGGTTGCCTCGACGCAGCAAATGAAAAGGATGTTCTAAAACTGATGGGCAACAACACTTCCGTATTGGCTATTCAGGACCCACCATACAATGTCATCGTTGGGAATTGTAATACCAATAATTTAAGCAAAACCACTTTAATGGAATACATTCAATGGTGTAGAAATTGGGTTCAAAATACCCTTAATATATTAAAGGAAAATGCCCATTTTTATATCTGGATGGGAGCTGACCAAAATGAGGGATTTGAGCCGCTTCCTGATTTTATGATTATGATGAGAGATTTTTCCGCATTAAAAACAAGAAGTTTCATCACAATGAGAAATCAGCGAGGCTATGGCACACAAAAAAACTGGATGGCTGTCAGGCAGGAACTTTTATATTATGTCAAGGGCAATCCAGATTTTAACATTGAAGCTGAGTACACTGATATTCCTAAAATCCTCAGAGGTTATTATAAAAATGTCAATGGTAAAATAACTGAGAATCTCGAACGCAGTAAATCAGAAAATATCAGGGCAGGAAACGTCTGGGTGGACATTCAGCAGGTGTTTTACAGAATGGAGGAGAACGTTGCGGGTTGTTATGCTCAAAAACCATTGAAAGCAATAGAAAGAATTGTTACAGCAAGCTCAAAAAAGGATGATTTAATCGTAGATTTTTTTGCCCATGCTGGCACGACCTTAATTGCGGCTGAAAAACTTAACAGACGTTGTTTTACGATTGATATTGACCCAATTTTCACCGAAATTACAATAAGAAGATTAGAAAACTTCCGCAAGACCGGACGAGTTGGATGGCAATATAAAAGTCCTTTCCCACAAGTCGATATAGCCCCAGAAATAGAAATTGAATCAGAAATTAATGCCATCCGTAATAAAAAACAAAACACATTGTTCGATACACTCGGAACTGAAAGAAAATACAAGGAGCCAGCGTGGAGAGATTAAAGAAAGAATTGGATGATTTAGTTGAAAGGCTTGAAAATGTGAGCGACTTTCACGCTAAATTGGAAAGCCTTGTATCAGTCTATCCTTTCAGTGAATATGAGTACATTATTTCGCATCTGCTTGCTGCTGATAAACTTACACTTGAAGAATATTACAACCTGAGAGGCTCTTATCTGGATAGAAACTTATATTTATCGCTTTTTGAAATTTCTGCACCGAGAGGTTTTGGAGATACGTGGGCATTCGGGCATCTAAAAGACCATGTTCCTGATTTTCAAAGACCAAGCAGAAAATCAGACCCGGACTATTCAAACCAGTACGATTTTTTACTCGACTGGACAGATGTCAAAAACAAACATCATAACATCCGCATCGAAGTTAAAGCATCCAGAGCAGTTGATTTTGATAAACCAAGTGAACATCTATACGTCAAAGCTCTTTCCTCTGACTCAAACAGACCATTTGATATGAACTTCCAGCAAATAAAAGTTCGATGTGCCGATGTGTTTGTCTGGATTGCAGTATGGCGTGACATAATCAGATACTGGGTTCTGAACTCATCTGATGTCCAGAACAACAACTACTTTTCGAAAGGGCAACACCGGGGAAATGTAGGCGAAGGACAACTGCACCTCAATCAAGACAATATATCTGAATTTGATAAATATGAGGTTAAATCAACGGACATTAAACAGGCAGTAATTGAAGCCTATAAAAGAGCAAAGAAGATAAAATGACAATAAAAGCTCCACGAAATAGAACTATCGAACTATTAAACACCGAGAAAGAAAAGTACGAGGATAAATTTGTAAAACTCGATGCCCCCATCGAAACTGAACAAATCCTCAATAAAATAATAAATCAGGACTTTCTTGAGGC
>CAZYWY010000213.1:0-4305 GCA_964651605.1 uncultured Pirellulales bacterium
AGAGGAATATGTCAGGAATTTTCCTAATAAATTTACCTTTCCTGCTCGACCCGGTGAGGTAATTTCTCAGTGTAATGTTTCTCGTTCAGAACATACAGTATTAGATGGCAGAGGAGGAATGTTTTATGACCCAAATACAGGGACAGTTAAAATAAATCTAAACAAACCTTTGAAATTTTACTGGATATTATATTTTGGCCCGGGAAGAAACGAATTGCCTTCAGATTGGTAGAGAAAATGAACAATATGGGATGTTTACCTATTATGAGCAAGTAATGTAGGGTGTGCAATGCACACCAAAATATCATTCGCCTGTTGTATTATTGATTTGGTCAAAATTGGGTGGTCCAGGCTTGTAGGGTGGGGCTTGCCCCACCGAATCCTCTTTTGTCATTCCGCACTCGATGCGGAATCCAGAAACGCTGCGAAAGAAAATGGATTCCCGCCTGCGCGGGAATGACAAAATAGGAGTCTAAAAGGAACAAAGGGGAAAAGAACACAAAAGCACAAGTGCGCAGGTGCACGAGGGTATCAGAAAAGCAAGGATGGCTTTAGGCCATGCTGAAAGTCTATCGGCTTTGATTTTTGTTGATAAATTTATAACTTAATAACTTGTATATGAGTTTGGCGGCCAGAAAATCCGGAGCTTTGTTGTCTTTATTAGGACACAGCTCGACCACATCGAAACCTACAACTTCTCTGTGCCGACAAACCGCTCTAAGCAGTTTGAGAACATCATACCATAACAATCCGCCCGGCTCAGGAGTGCCGGTCGAGGGCATTATCGAAGGGTCGAAAACATCCAGGTCGAGCGTAATATAAACTTTCCGGGATAATTTGCCGACCGCATCATTGAGCCAGTCAGTCCTGTTATAAATACCCTCGGCAAAAAAGACCCGGCCTGGCTCGATAGATTCCTTTTCTGATACGTCCATACTTCTTATGCCCACCTGCACAATCGGGCATAGCTCTTTTATTCTTGCCATTACGCAGGCATGGTTGAATTTGGAGCCTTCGTATTCGTTCCGCAAATCAGAATGAGCATCGAGCTGCAGGATGGAGATATCTTTATATTTTTCGCAGTGCGCCCGGGCTGAGCCGATGCTGACCGAATGTTCGCCGCCGATAACTACAACGAATTTATTGTCATCAAGCCAGGAACGGACTTTCTGTCTGACATTTTCAACCAGCATTTCCGGCGACAGGCCGTTGTCCAGCGGTGCATCTGTGAATATGCCTTTTTGATAAACCTGAGAATCGGTTTCTATATCGTAAAGCTCCATATTCCCGGAGGCTTCGATTATCGCAGCCGGGCCTTTGTCGGCGCCTTTGAGCCAGGTGCTTGTGCGGTCGTAAGGCACGGGAAGCACTACGATACCGGCATTTTGCAGCGATGAATATTGCTGCGGCAATTCACCGAAATTAGTAATTTGTCTCATTGAAAAACAGACCTTTCGTTCCAGCAGGAATCTCTCGGCCGTGAATCTCGAAAAGGAACACCGCAAGAGCGACCGTTGTTGTCCACAGGTCCTGCTGTCCACGTGCGGTCTGGGTGATGTTGGAGGTTCTGATGATTAGGCCGCTGGATTTATAGACTTGCTCTTTCTCTGACCAGGCTTTGTTGGGGTCCACCTCCAGCCCGAGGGTTGTTCCGAGCATTCCCGCGGCGAGGTCTTCAGCCATATCCGATGCGGTCTTTTCATTCATACCGTGGCCGTGCACCTCGCTCAGGTAGCCCCACTGATTGCGGTCTCTGGGAACAGCCACACCTATCGAGGATGTAACTAATCTTCCGTGTTCTTCCGTGTCGGAGCGAGCCATAACGCAATAGCATACCTCGCCTGGACTTAACAGTTTTAATCCGCTTTCTCTGCTGATTACCCTGCAATGCGGAGGCAGAATTGATGAGACCTGGACGAGGTTCTGCTGTGCCACGCCGGCTTTGCGAAGCGCCTCCTCAAAAGATTTTAGCTGGTATTTGTGCCGGCCACGTCCCTTTGTAAGAAATACCTTTGTTGGAACAAGTCTGTTCATTTGCGCCTCCAATAAAAATATTTGTGCCTTAAACTTTCATTAGTTTAATTGAAGATAGTAAATGGAAGATTGTAAATTGAAAAATGCCTGCTCTGCAAAAAAAATTTACGAAAAAACCAAATATTTTTCAGTTTTTTTCAATCTTGCACCAAACTTGCCCAGCTCTTCTATTCTGCTGAGTCGTCCTTGTTTCCTGGCTTCAATTATTTTTTTAGCTGTAATCGGCCCCAGTCCTGGCACCTTTAAAAGCAAATGTCTGGGTGCTTTATTTATGTTCACAGGGAAAATTTCCGGATGGAGCTGCGCCCAGATTTGTTTGGGGTCTTCCGTCAAAGACAGATTTCCCTGCTGCTGAAAAATTATATCCGACTCTGCGAAACCATACTTGCGAATTAAAAAATCCACCTGGTACAAACGATGCTCGCGCATCAATATATCCGATGGACGATTGATGATGGATGATAGATGATTCTTGTCTTGTTCTTCGTCCATCATCTCTCCTCTATCATCCCTCGGGTCTTTCTGGTATGCACTGAAATAGACCCTGTGCATATTGAGCCTTTGGTAAAGCCCGTACATATATTTGACAATCTGCCGGTCGTTTTCGCCGGCGGCGCCGACGATAAACTGCGTTGTTTGTTTGACTTTTTCAAATCGGCAGCCTTTTGCGGTCAGTTTGCTAATGAGTTTGATAGGCTCGATAATGTCGCGAATGTAATTTTTTTGAGCCGACAGTTTTTCAAGATACTCCTGGCCGGGAGTCTCGATATTCAGCGAAACCGCATCTGCCAGAGACAGTGCATCCTCTATCGCTGCTGCGCTGGCTCCGGGAATAACCTTCAGATGAATATATCCTCTAAAGCCGTGCCTTTTACGCAGTATTCGTGCCACCGCATTTATTTTATCCATTGAGATGTCAGGCGTTCCGGCCGTAGCGGAGCTTAAGAACAACCCGAACACCTTGCCCTGGTTATGATAATCAAGAAAAACTCTGGCTGTTTCTTCCGGTTCGAGTGCACATCTTTGAATATCCATCTGCTGCCGAAGCGGGCAGTACTTACAATCATTGCTGCAATAATTCGACAGCAGCGTCTTGAGCAAAGAACCTGTCCCGCCGGAAGGCAGCGTAATCGGGTATATCCATCCGCCGTCGCTGTTGCGTCTGCGATGCTCATCTTTGGTCGAACCGCACGCACAAGCCAAATCATACTGAGCGTCATTGCTGAGTATTCTTAGCTTTTGTTGTGCATCGGGTCTTGATACGATACCTACCATCTTTGTTCGTCCTTGAAAACCGACGTTCAGCTTTCAGCCGGCAGCAGCCAAATTTCAATCTTTGCCGATAAACATCCTACAAGGCACTGTACGCTGCACACTTGATTAAAGATTACAATCCAAATTGAAAAAAGTAAAGCTGCAAAATCCCAAAACTGCTGTTCTTATCTATCGGCAATGAAGCAGGAGAGTAACCGTCTTAAGTTCAAAGTGCTGTTTTTTTTCTTGCTGCCGGTTAAGATTCGGGTATAATTTCAAGTTGTGGCTTTTAGCGGGCGAAACTATTGAAAATAAAGGGCAGGTCATTATTAGAGGAATAAAAGTTGCATTATGGGAGAATGATATTATGAAAACAGCTATAAACAAAAAACTAACTTTAATGTGTCTGTTAATTGATTCTAACAGTCATTGTGTCCTCTTGGCAAATAATAATGCGGTTTCTGATGCAAATGCACTAAAGCCTGTTGCTCATCAGGAATTGCTAAAGATTTTCGAGCAGGCTGAAAAACAAAATACTGAAGAGCTTAACAACAGATACAGGCAATTCCCGAAAGAGCAAAAGCTCGAAGCTATTGCATATTGTCTTAAGGAAGGGAAGAATCTCGGCTTTGTACTTCATAGAATTGTAATTGACCCTAATTCACGAAGTAAAAACTTAGCTCCCTATCTTGCAGAGGCGATGCCGAAAATGCAAGGGCGTGACCTGATGTATGCTGCCAGAGCGGCTAGTCAAATTCAGGACATAAGCTTAATAGAACCGTTATTAAATTACGCCGTTGATAGTAATTACAAAGAACTGAATCCTCCACCTCCTGTGTTTGTACGCAACTTTACTGTTACAGAAAGCTCCGTATTCGAACATGCAGCAAGGGCAATTGGTGCAATTACCAATGGTAAAATCGGGAAAATTGATAGAACAAAATCAAAAGAAACGTTGATTAAGGAATGGCGCGATGCCTGGCCGGAAATCAAACAGGAAATGCAGAAGGTAATACG
>CAZYWY010000214.1:0-4301 GCA_964651605.1 uncultured Pirellulales bacterium
GGCTGCCGAATAAAGGCGTGCATTGGGTTTTGCAAATCTGCGAATCTCGAATCGTCAGGTGTGACGGCTCTTCCTCGCGGTGGGCGGTCGCAGCTAATGCGGTGAATGTATCTTTATCGAAGTTCTGTTTGGGTTTGAAACGGTAACGTGCGACCGTCATTGCCTTATAATCTTCTTCGACATTGTACTTCGGCAGCAGGCCGCCGAGAACCGACAGTGGCATTCCCTGCAGCGGGCCGAATTTGGCGATGGTCTGGCGAAAATTCCGTGCAGCCTTCATTTCTTTGCCGATGTTAGAATTCTCGACAAGCTCGGTATAGATTACAGCCGCTCTGCTGGGCTGTTCGAGGCTTTGGATTATGGCTTTTGCCGCCTGGATGCCGGAGTCGATGGCGTTGTGCAGGCCTTTGATTTTATGCATATTCACGAAGCCGGCGCTGTCACCGAGGAGCATTACGTTGGCCTTGCCGATGCTTGAGGTTGCGGGGTCTCGCGGGATGGCGTAATAGCCGCCTTCGGGAATCATTTTGGCGCCGGCCTCTACGACTGTGCCGCCCTCGATGAACTGCCTGACGAAGCTGTGATTTTTGAAATTCACAAGTGCGTCCTGTGTATTAAAATCGCAATACTTCCAATCGGCGCCGACAATCATACCTACGGACAGATGGTTCTCTGTGCAGGCATAGACGATTCCGCCGCCAAACATCCCGGGGCCGACGAGCGGCGTCCAGAGCGGGTAACCCATAGCGTGAACGACCCGGCCTGATGTGAATTTTTTGTACTGGTCGGGGCTGACGTTGAGCAGCTCTTTGACGCAGATTGAAAAGAGCTGCGGGCTTTGTCTTTGCAGGTGAGCTTTTGTTACGAATTTCTCGGTTACGAGGCCGTCGCAGCCTTCGGCCAGGCAGATGAAATCGGCATAAATTGTCTCGCCCTCGGCATAGTTCGGCTGTTTATGTCCTTCCTTATTAAGCCCCCGGTCAACGAGCTTTACAGCACTTGCGGCGCCGGTCCCATCGACAAGAATATCATAGACTGCGAAGCCTGTCAGCACCTCGACTCCGAGATTTTTGGCGATTTGTCCCAGCCATTTTGTGAGTTTGCTGATTGAGACGGAATAGTCACCTTCGTGGAGCATTTGGCCGATGCCCAGCCCAAATGCCCTGGCGAGTTTTAATGCAAAGAGGATTTTGAAAGAGAGCTTTTTGCCCAGAAGGAACATAATGTCGTCTTTGTCGATGACATTGGCAAGTACATTTTTGGCGATGTCACTATCACGCCAGCCCGGCGATGCGGCATCCAGCAGGGTATGCAGCGGCTGCGGTTCGAGAACCGCACCAGAGAGGTTGTGATTTCCCAGGTCCGCGGCTTTTTCAACGACGCAGACTTCAAGAGCGGGTTTTTGAACCTTTAGTTGTATCGCTGCTGCCAGGCCTGCCGGGCCTGCGCCAACGACCAAAACAGATGTTCTTGTGTAATCTTTCATAATCTAAAATATTCCGAAATATACGGACAATAGATGTCTATTGTTTTCAGTTTTGTTTCAATGCCTCCGCAAGCTGTGGTATCGTATCTTCTATAGTTCCGACGATATAATAATCGCATTGCTTGAATATCGGGGCATTCGGGTCGCTGTTGACGGCTATAATGGTCTCGGTGTTGGCGACTCCTATCATATGCTGAATAGCGCCGGAAATTCCCAGTGCAATGTAAAGTTTCGGGCCGATGGAAGTGCCTGTTTGGCCGACCTGGTGCGCTCTTTCGATAAAGCCCTGTTCCACAGCGGCACGGGAGGCGCCTCTTTCGACCGGCATATTCAGCTTTTCTGCCAGTGTTTTGCTTAACAGGCTGACTATTTGTTCGTAGTTGTCCCGGCTTTGCATACCTTTGCCGCCGCTGACAATTATGTCCGCACCGAGATTTACTTTGCCGCCGCCCAACTCAGTATTAATTATATCCAGGCTTATGTCAGCTTCGGTAAGCTCGACTTTGTGTTCGATGACTTTGCCGCTTCTTGATGCATCAGCCGGGATTCTTTTCAGAACGCCCGGTCTGGCAGTCGCCATCTGTGCTTTTGAACTTTTAGTCCTGATTGTAGCCATAACATTGCCGCCGAGAGCAGGGCGTGTCTGCAGCAGCAGGGCGATATCACCTTTGCGTGAGCTGTCTTTGATGGCAAGTCCGGTGCAGTCGGCGGTCAGGCCGCATCCGAGGCTGTACGAGACCATAGGTGCAAGCACTCTGCCCTGCGGTGTTGCGGCGTAAAGCACAATCTGGGGCCAGTATTTGTTTATTGCATCGGCAATGACCTTTCGATATGCGAGCGGGTCAAAAACTTTCAGTAATTTGTCTTTTATGACGTATATGTTGTCAGCACCGGCAGCAATCAGGTCTTTTGTCATCGGGTCGATTTTGTCACCTGCCAGACATACACCTACTTTTGTTTCGAGCGAATCAGCCAGTTCGCGTGCCTTGCCGATAAGCTCGAAAGTCGCCGGATGTACAACAGCCTGGCTGTGTTCTGCAACAACCCAGACCTCACCCTTAAAGGCCGGCTCGGCTAATTGCAGCCCGTTGAGCATATCATCGAGGGCTTTATCGTGAAAATGTTCACCTGCAGCTTCGAGAATTTTCTTCCTTGCATTTTCATCTATCTCTTCGATTTTATGGATGCCCAGTTTGTTCAGAACTCCGGCGAGAATACCAAAGTCATCCTGTTCTTTTTGTGTTGCTTCGAATTGCCTTTCGAGGAGACTTTTTCTCTTTTTCGGCAGAATATACTTTTTAGCCTGGCCGTTACCGGTCTTGCCTGTCTGGTTGCCGCTGCTTTTCGTGCTTTCAACAATTTGTTTGGCCAGAGATTGAATATCGTGAAGCTGTTGGCATTTTCTTGCGCTTTTACCGGGAGGGAATACCCTGATTACTGCTGTTTTTGAGCCTTTTGCACCAATCTGGGTGGCATTTATATCATCAGCACACCAGGTTATTACTTTAGTTGCATTGGCCCATCTTGTTTTTGAGAATGAAGCATAAAGAGGATATTCGTATTTTGCGACAGTAATTACGGCAGGCAGTTTCTTCGGACTGACGATTTGGCTGCCGCCGCTGATGATTCGCGTAAATTCAAAACGCCCGTTTTTGTAGCGGACATCAGTAACATAAGCTATGCAGGGCAGAGACAGTTCCTCAGCCATTTGCGGCGGCACCTGGGCGGTATCACCATCCACCGATTGCATACCGGAAATAACAAAATAATCATTGTCGTTTTCCAGCAGGTCTTTGACTATTTTTTTTACCGCAAAAGCCAGCGGATTGGCTGTGGCGACTGTATCAGCGCCGCCCAGCGCCCTGTCGGTCAGCAGCACCGCTGTATCGGCACATCTGCCAAGACCGTACCTTAAAACCTCATCAGCCATAGGCGGTCCCATAGTCAGGGCAATAACACGGCCATCTGTATCAGAGCTGATTTTTTTCATATAGTTGGCAAAGGCAAGGGCTTGCGTATCGAGTTCGTTGATTACGTTGGCTAATCGAGTTCGAATCAGAGTGCCGGTTTCCGGGTCAAAAGCGTTGTCGGTAATCTGGGATACATCGGGTACCTGTTTAACTAATACGATAAAACTGCTCATATTTCGTATCTCACATTGACTGTTTTTCTTGGCTGCCTGTAAAACATCGTAACCTCAAGATATTTAACTTTTTTTGAGATTCACCATATAACATCTTTTTTAGATTAAGAAAACAAAAAAGCAGTGTATTATAATTTTTCTGCTTTTTCAAATGGTAAAGGAACGATTTGTTGTAAAAAAGTCTCCATTTAATGCTTGTTATGAATGGTAAAATAATATTCAATACAAGTTCTGATTATAAAGCAAACTGTGGAATTTGTAAGATTTGGTATCGGAGTAAATAATAATGACAGATATGAAGGCTTTAGTGGATGCAGTAATAAACGGCGAACAGGATGCCGCAGTAGAGTTGACCAAAGCTGCCATGGCAGAGGGCGTCTCGGCAAAAAAAATTCTCGATGAAGGGCTTATTAAAGGTATGGATACAGTCGGTGTCCTGTTTAAAAATAACGAGTTTTACATTCCTGAGGTGCTGATTGCCGCCCGTGCAATGAAAATGGCGATGGAGGTTCTTGAGCCGGCGCTTGCCAGAGCAGGAGTTAAGCCGATTGGAAAACTGGCAATCGGAACTGTTCAGGGGGACTTGCACGATATTGGTAAAAATCTGGTTTCTATGATGCTCAAAGGAGCGGGTGTTGAAGTTATTGACCTCGGCGTGGATGTCAAGGTCGA
>CAZYWY010000215.1:0-4296 GCA_964651605.1 uncultured Pirellulales bacterium
TTTTTGCGGAGGGAGGGGAGAAGGAAGAGAAAAGCAGGGGCAAAATGAAAAAGCTGGGAGCGATTATAGCAGCCCATCAAAAACGGTCAAGAAAAATTGACGTTTATTTGCAATACACAAACAAAAAAAACCATCCAATTTTCAATTTACAACCTGCGACTTACAATTTACAATCTGACATACTATGAACAGAAATAAACTAATATCAAGAATTAAAGAGACAGCGTATCTGGAAGGAGATTTTACCCTTCGCAGCGGCAAAAAAAGCAAATATTATTTGGACAAATACCTCTTCGAGACCTGCCCCGATGTACTAAAGGCGCTGGGTCAGGAGTTTGCCAAATATGTTACCGATGATGTTACTCTTATAGCTGGCGCCGAGTTGGGCGGCGTTGCGCTTGCTGCTGCAACGGCAATGGTCAGCGGCAAAAACTGGCTCATCGTCCGCAACAGCAAGAAAGACTACGGTACAGGCAAACTGGTCGAGGGTGTTCTTAAAGCCGGCGATGTTGTTCTGCTGGTTGAGGACATCGCCACCACAGGCGGACAGGTGCTTGAGGCTGCGAAGGTTATTACTCAGGCTGGTGCAACAGTGAAAAAAATCGTCGCAGTAATTGACCGCAAGCAGGGTGCCGAAGAAAACATCACAAAAGCCGGCTATAAATTCGAGAGCATCCTGACCAAAGACGACCTCGGAATTAAGGATACGGATTGAAGCATTTCAAATTGCAAATTTGAAATGTCCCGCTCCTTAGTTCGTACCCATCTGTGGCACAGGTTGTATGTTATCTGGAACCGGCTCTTTTTTGATTCCCAGCTTCAGGGCAATGCGGGTGAACAGCACATAAAGCGAAGGTACAACTACCAGAGTCAGAATAGTGGCAAAACTCAGGCCGAAAATCACAACCACCGCCATATTCATCCACCACTGGGTTGATTCGCTTTTAGTTGCCCAGGTGAAGGTGTGGAAATCGTAGGAGACACCGGTAGCCATCGGAATCAGGCCTATTACAGTAGTACACGCCGTCAAAAGCACCGGTCGCAGTCTGGTAACACCGGCTTCTGCGGCTGCCGATATGAGGTCCAAACCTTTCTGTTGTAATTGCCGTGTATAAGCCAGAAGGACGATTGCATTGTTGACAACAACACCAGCCAGACTGATAATACCGATTCCGGTCATAATAATTCCAAAAGGCAAATCACAAACCAGCAGGCCGATAAAAGCACCTATCAGCGAAAGAATTACTGTGGTCATTATTATCAAAGGCACCATCAGTGAATTAAACTGACAAACCAGCACGAGTGTAATCAGCAACAGTGCAATAACGAAAGCTTTGCTCAAAAAGGCCTGTGATTCCTCCTGTGTTTCCTGCTCACCTGCGTAATCTATTGCGTAACCGGCTGGCACGTTAAGCTCATTGTCCAGTTTCTTCTGTACATCAGCCAGCACCTCTGAGCTAAGTCGGCCTTCCGTATCCGCTGTAAGAGTAACTGTTCGCTTCTGGTCAACGCGGCTGATAGTACCGAATCCACCCTTGTACTCGAAACTGCCGAGCGAGCTGATTGGTATGGATTTACCGGCAGCATTGGGCATTTGCAGATGTGCAACATCGTCGATGTTGACACGCCTTGCAAGAGGCAAACGAACGGTTATATCATACTCGTCATTATACTGGCGGTAGCTGCCGAGCCTTGTTCCGAAGACAGCCATTTTCAAAAAGTTCCCGACAAGAGCGGTGTTGACCCCCAACAGCATAGCATTTTTACGATTAACAATAAAGGCCAGTTCCGGGCGGGTAGCCTCCAGGTCACTGCGAAGATTAACAACATTTGGCACTCCGGCGATGATTCTCTGTGCCTGGCTGCTAATCTGTTCAAGCGTTTTAAAATCATCACCCATAATTCGTACTGTTATAGGTGCACCTGTGGGTGGCCCGTTTTCTTCCTGTTGAATCTTGATTTCCGCCCCGGGTATGTCGGCGATGTCCTTTCTTATTGCCGTAATGATTTCTGTCGAAGGTTTCTTGCGTTCAATATAGTCAAAGAATGTCAGCGTAACCCCTGCCAGGTGCGGGCCGCCGGCGCTGGAGGTCAGACTCAATCCGCCCGATGACGAGCCGACATTTGTAACAACGTGCTTAAAATACTTTTTGTAAGGCTCGATTCGCTGCTCGATAATCCGGGCAATCCGGTCTGTCTCCTGGATATTTGTCCCCTGCGGCGCGCGAATATCTATTATTGCACGTTCGGGGTCTGATTTCGGGAAAAATTCCGTCCCTTTGCCGATTTTTACATAAAGAACGGTTAGACTAACCAGAACGCACACCGCAAGAAACAAAGTCATTCCTGGATTATTCAATGCCGCCCCCTGCACACTGCGATAAGCATTAAGGAACCAGTGTTTATGCTGACGCTCTTTGGCAGAGGAACCTGCCCAAGCTGCGCAAATTGTCGGGCTGAACACCAGAGCAACGAATAACGACGCAAGCAGACCAATAGTCAGCGTAATTGGAAGATACTTTAGAAAATCGCCCATAATTCCAGGCCAGAACATCAACGGCAGAAAGGCACAGACTGTTGTCAGCGTAGATGTAGCAACAGGCCAGGCGACCTCTCGTGCTCCGAGAATAGCGGCCTCAACACGCCGGTATCCAAGCTGCATGTGCCTGTAAATATTCTCTGTGATGACAATGGCATTATCAACGAGCATACCAAGCACAAGCACGAGCGAGTAAAGCACAATCATATTCAATGTATAGCCAAGCGCCTGAACCACAAAAAAAGTAATGAGCATGCTAAGAGGTATGATTGTCGCAACTATCAAAGCTGAGCGCAATCCCAGAAACAGCAGCAATATGCAGGTTACAAGAATCAGCGCTGCTAAGATATTGTTCTCAAGGTCCATTACAGTGCTGCGAATATATTTGGACATATCATAAGTTATATCAAACTTGACAGAATCGGGGACTTCTTTCTGTGCTTTGTCTATGATGGCTTTTACATAGTCGGAAATATAAATGATATTCGCTCCGGCACGCTTTCGCACACTCAGAGTAACATTGTCCAGACCATTATGTCGCGAGTAACTGCCGCGGTCCTTGAAGGTAGCGCGAACATTCGCAACATCGGACAGATAAATTGGTTTGCCCGCACGCACTGTCAGCAGTAGACGGTCAACATCCTCGGCTGTAACGAGCTCAGCAGGAATACGGACATTGAACTTTGTACCTTTGGTCTCAAGGCTGCCGGCGGAAATATTGACATTTTCCGAGGGGATAAGGACCAATATTTCGGCGATTGTCAGATTATACATCGCCAGCCTGTCCGGGTCGAATTCAAGCCTTATTTCAGGCTCCAGCACTCCGCTGACATCTACTTTTAATACGCCAGGCACAGCCTCGATGGTATCCTGGAGGTTATCTGCAATCGCCTTAAACTGAACAGGGGATAAATCTCCGGCAATGCTGATGTTCATAATCGGGAATTCAGCCAGACTGATTTCACTTATAACGGGGTCCTCGGCATCGAGCGGCAGATTGCCTTTGGCACGGTCAACACGGTCGCGCACACGCTGCAGCGCAACTTCGGTCGGGATACCCGGCGTGAACTCGACGCTAATCATCGAAAATCCTTCCGCACTGCTGGATGTTATTTCCTTGACGCCGCGTATGCTGGTCAGCTCCTTTTCTATTTTCATCGTGACAGATGTCTCGATATCCTGCGGGGAAATTCCCTCATAAGTCGTGTTAATCAGAACATACGGGATGGCTATATCCGGAAAAGCCTCTCGCGGCAGCGAAATATAGCTATATACGCCAAGAATAACGATAATCAGCCCAAGAACAAAGACTGTTGTTCTGTTTTTAATTGCAACATCAGTAATCAGCATATCTTACACAAAATAAAATAAATGAGTTGATGAGTTGATGTATAAATGAGTTAATAAGATACCACTCATTTACACATCTGCGCTTCTACTGTTCTACTACTACTTTTACCTTCTGACCCGGCGATATAAAACGATGACCGGTAACAATTAGTTTGTCACCCTGCTTTAAACCGCCGGTTATTTGGATATTTTCTCCCTTGATAATACCAAGACTGACTTCTTTGCGTTCCGCCTGGGAATCGTTGTTGACTATATAGACGGCGTTTCCCACCTCCAAAGGTATAACGGCTGACAACGGAATTAAAATAGCATTGTCAATCATCCTGCGAGTTAGTTGCACTCTGACAATCTGCCCGCTGTGAAGATGTCCCTGACTATTATTGACGGTAATTTCCATACGTACCGAG